>CAYOEE010000038.1:7362-10755 GCA_964402935.1 uncultured Alistipes sp.
GAACCTGCCCCTGAACCTGCCCCCGAACCCGTGGCAAATTCCTTTGCCACCCTCTTTGGAGCGGATCCCGTGGTAGATCCTCACCGTCGCAAGCAGCAGGTGATAATGTCGCTCTATGATGCCCCTGAGGTCGCCACAAAGCCTGAGCCGAAGCTCGAGCCAAACCCCGAGCCGCAGGTGACGCCCACGGAGGAGGAGCCGATGGTGGAGCTTGAGGAGCTGAACGAAGAGCCGGAGGAGCTTTATGTAACCCCCGTGCAGGAGGCGACCGAAGAGGAGGATGAGGTGATCGAGATTTCGGAGGAGGAGCTGGAGCGCCTGCCCGAACCGATGCCGAAGCAAAAGATTACGACCGACGTGGCACACGAGGAGGACGAGGAGGTAGAGGTGCTCGAAGAGCCGAATAACGAGCCGCTTGCTCCGAAAACCGAGCCGGAGAGTGTGGTGCTGGGCGAGACGATTCAGCCCAAGCCTACGCTGGGTGATCAGCTGGCCACGCAGCAGAAGGTGGGTGATCTGCGTCCGCGCGTTACGGACCTGCGTCGTGCCGTGGGGCTGAACGATAAATTCCTGCTGATTCGTGACCTCTTTGGCGGCAACGGGTCGCTCTACGAAATCACGATCCGCAAGCTCAACGAATTTGATAATTTCGACGACTGCATGATCTATATTGCCGAGCACTTTGCCTGGAATCCCAATTCGGACGGTGCAAAGCTGATGCTGGATCTTTTGGAGCGTAAATTCGATCAACAGTAGGCGGCATGGCAAAGCTCTATTTGGTGCCGACTCCGATCGGCAATCTGGACGATATTACGTTGCGTGCCGTGGAGGTGTTGCGCTCGGTGGATATGATTCTGGCCGAGGATACGCGCACGACCTCCTTTCTGTTGCGCCACCTGGGGATCGAAAAGCCCCTGCGCTCGCACCATAAATTCAACGAACACGCCACGGCCCAATTCTTTATGGAGACGGTGGCGGCAGGGCAGAATGTCGCCCTTGTGTCGGATGCCGGAACGCCCGGAATCTCCGATCCGGGATTCTTGTTGGTGCGCACCTGTGTCGAGCAGGGGATCGAGGTGGAGACTCTGCCCGGAGCTACAGCGCTGATTCCCGCCTTGGTCAATAGCGGTTTTCCGTGTGACCGATTCTGCTTTGAGGGCTTCCTGCCTCAGAAGAAGGGGCGTCAGAAGCACCTGGAGCGTTGCCGCGAGGAGGAGCGCACGATGATCTTCTACGAGTCGCCCTACCGCGTGGTGAAGTGCCTGGAGCAGTTTGCCGAGGTCTTTGGCGAGGATCGCCCGATCAGTGTGTCGCGCGAATTGACCAAGAAATTCGAGGAGACCGTGCGTGGTACGATCGGCGAGGTGCTCGCCCATTTCCGTGAACATGAACCCAAAGGGGAGTTTGTCCTGGTTGTTGCGGGCAAACCGACCAAAAAGAAGAAAAACGAAACGATCGACGATGATCAAGATTAGTGACCTGAGTGTGGGCCAGCGAGTGGCTCTGGAGCTGTTGTGGGGCTTTACATGGTGCATCTCGGTAATGCCCTATTGGTTTAAGTTTTATGTGCTGGAGCCGGTGCTCTATTGCGTGCTTGCCAAGCTGTTGCGCTACCGCCGCGGGGTGATCGTGGAGAACCTCCGCAGCTCGTTCCCCGAGAAGAGTGACGAGGACCTTTCGCACATCATACGTGGTTTTTACCACAACCTGGCCGAGGTGATGATCGGTACTTTTAATTTGGTGCATTTCCCTGACAAGAAGATTCGTCGCTACTTCCGTATGCGCGATTTCGAGGCCCTGAAGCGGGAGATGCCCGACGAAGATATCATCGTGCTCTTTGCTCACCACGGCCTTTGGGAGCTGGGCGCTTTCTGGACGATGGAGGATCCGACGCACGAGTCGCTCGGCATCTACCACGAACTTCGCTCGAAAGTTTTGGATCTCTTCTATCAGCGCCTGCGCTCGACCCCCTATTCGACCCCCGTGCAGAAGAAGGAGTCGATGCGTTTCCTGCTCCTGCACCGCAAGGACGGGGTGCGCGGTCGTAAGATGGCCATGGGCCTGATTGCCGATCAGCATCCCAATATCCCCGTCAATGCCGATACCCATTGGTTCCGTTTCCTGAACCACGATACGGTCTTCTTCGATGGTGGCGAGCAACTTGCCACGCGCTACCACATGCCGGTCTATTTCGCACCGATGTTCCGTGTTGGTCGTGGTCGCTACGAGATGTCCTTCGAGATGATCTACGATGGGCACGAGGAGGTTGCCAAGCACGAAATTACGGAACGATATGTGCAACGCCTGGAGCAGATGATTACGGAGGCTCCCGAATTGTGGATGTGGTCGCATCGTCGCTGGAAGCATAAACGAAATGCCGAGAACTAAAATCGTCATACTCAATTGGAACGGTGAGGAACACCTGAGACGTTTTCTCCCTTCGGTCGTCAGCTCGATCGAGGGGTTGGAGGGGGTCTCGATCGTGGTGGCCGATAATGGCTCTACGGATGGCTCTTTGCGGTTGCTTGATGACCGTTTTAAGGGCGTGGAGGTGGTGCGCCTGGATCAAAATTACGGCTTTGCAGAGGGCTATAACCGTGCCTTGAAGCAGGTCGAGGCCGAGTACTACATCCTGCTGAACTCCGATGTCGAAACGCCGCGCGGGTGGGTTGAACCGCTCCTAAAGTGTCTCGATGAAAACCCCGACGTGGCCGCTTGTGCCCCGAAATTGCGGGGTGTTGTAGCGCCCGAAAAATTTGAGTATGCCGGAGCTTCGGGAGGTTATATCGACTACCTCGGCTATCCTTTCTGTCGCGGGCGCGTGTTGCGCGTTATAGAGGAGGATCGGGGTCAGTACGACGATTCGCGCGATCTGTTTTGGGTGTCGGGTGCAGCCTATTGTTGCCGTGCCGAGCTGTTTCACCGGTTGGGGGGCTTCGATGGTGATTACTTCGCCCACATGGAGGAGATCGACCTCTCGTGGCGACTGCAACTCGCCGGTTGGAAGATTCGCATTGTCCCCCAAAGCGTGGTCTATCACTATGGCGGAGGAACACTCACGACCGACTCGCCCCGCAAAATCTTCCTAAATCACCGAAATAACCTCGCCATGCTCTATAAGTGCGCTCCCGTTATGCAATTGATGGTGGCGGCTCTGTTGCGTCCTGCCCTCGATCTGCTGGCCGCCTTGAGTTACCTGGCGCAGGGGCATACCGCGAATTTTAAGGCCGTATTCCGCGCCTGGTGGGAGTTCTTAGGTAGCTTGGAGAGCCTCGGTGAAAAGCGTCGTGCCGTGCGCGGAACGGTGAAATCCGAATCGAAGTATATCTACCGCGGCTCGATCCTTTGGCAATATCTCGTAGGCAAGCGCCGCGCCAACCAACTCCGACTACC
>CAYOEE010000039.1:0-8898 GCA_964402935.1 uncultured Alistipes sp.
AACTTAACGCCAAAATCACCTTGTTAGACAACTTCTTCTTTTTTATCTATTCCGATAGCGTTCATCTGCTTTACTCCAATCCACCACGTGCCACATTTCATGCATGGCATCGCCTCGACGGTTGCGGTAGTCGATGTAGTAGGCGTGCTCCCAGACATCGAGCGCCAGGAGGGGTGTCAAGCCGTGGCGCATCGGGAGGCCGGCATTGCGGGTCGAGAGGATCGAAAGCTCCCCCTCGTCATCGACCACCAGCCATACCCAGCCCGACCCAAACAGGGCTACGGCAGCCTCATTCATCGCCTCACGCACCGCCTCCACCGAGCCGAATTGACGAGTTACGGTCTCCAGCAACGCGCCCGATGGACGCAGAGCCGGATTGGGCGAGAGCTGTTCGAAGAAAAATTCGTGGTTCCACACCTGGGCGGCATTGTTGAAGATCGAGCGATCTGAGGTCATCACGATATCCTCCAACGACTGTCCCTCGAAGGGAGTTCCAGCGATCAACTCGTTGAGTTTCTTAACGTAGCCTGCATAGTGCTTGTCGTGATGATAACGGAGCGTCTCCTCCGAGATGACGGGCGCAAGGGCGTCATAGGCATAAGGCAGCGGCTTTACCTCGAAGCGCGTAGCTGCTTGTACGGTCATGGTCATATAGAGTGATATAAAAAGTAAGCGGATAAACATGGTATCGTGTTTATCCGCTTACTTTACAAATATAATACCGCTTTAGAGCATACTCTCCAAAATCTGCACCGCATTCAAGGCCGCTCCCTTTCGAATCTGATCACTTACGCACCAGAAAGTAAGGCCGTTATCGCAGGAGATATCTTTGCGGATGCGACCGACATAGACGGGGTTGCAACCGGCCAAGAAGAGGGGCATGGGGTACTTCTTCTCGGCGGGGCAATCCTCGACCACGATACCCTCGGCAGCAGCAAAAGCCTCCCGAGCCTCCTCGACCGAAATCGGACGCTCGGTCTCGAGCCAAATGCTCTCGGAGTGGGCACGCATCACGGGCACACGCACGCAGGTAGCCGATACGCGGATATCGGAGTGCATGATCTTGCGCGTCTCGTGGAACATCTTCATCTCCTCCTTCGTATAGTCGTTCTCGGTAAAGACGTCGATGTGCGGAATCACGTTGTAGGCCAGCTGGTAGGCAAATTTCTGCACCGTAGGCTCCTCACCGCGCACAAGCTGGGCGTGTTGCTCCTCCAGCTCGGCCATACCCATTGCACCCGCACCCGAGGCCGACTGATAGGTCGAAACGTGTACGCGCGTGATGTGCGAGAGCTTTTCGATGGCGTTGAGTGCCACGACCATCTGAATCGTCGTACAGTTGGGGTTGGCGATGATGCGACGCGGAGCGTTCTTGGCATCGGCGGCATTGACCTCGGGCACCACGAGGGGCACATCCTCCTCCATGCGGAAAGCCGAGGAGTTGTCGATCATGATCGTACCATGCTTGGTAATGGTCTCGGCATACTCCTTCGAGGTCGAAGCGCCGGCCGAGGTGAGGGCAAAATCAATCCCCTTGAAGTCGTCGTTGTGTTGCAGGAGCTTCACGGTCAGCTCCTCGCCACGGAACATATACTTCGTACCGGCACTGCGGGGCGAACCAAACAGCACCAGCTCATCAATCTGCAAATCGCGATTTTCGAGGATGCGCAGGAACTCCTGTCCCACAGCACCCGAAACGCCCACAATAGCTAATTTCATCTTCTAAACGTATAATTTGTTACTCAAAAAATTCATCTTCACCGACCTGCGTCGTGACCGACCCATCCGGCTCGACCGACATTGGGCAATCGTAGTCGGGCATCATCGTGGGGCGCACGAACTGATCCGAGCGGCTCACACCAAGCGATCCGTCATCATAGACGCGCTTGAGGAAGTCGCCCACGATCGGCAGTGCCAGCACACTACCCTCACCGCGCGAGCGGAGGTGCACCTGCTGATCTTCGCCGCCGACCCAGGCACCTGCCACGATACGCGGAGCGACGCACATAAACCAGGCATCGCGGTTCTCGTTCGAAGTACCCGTCTTACCGGCCAGCTCGACATCGTGCAGGTCGAAGCGCCAACGCAGACTTCCCGCCGTACCGGCATCCACCACGCGCTTCAACATCTGAAGCATCGTATAGGCCGTGCGCTCGTTGATGGCGTCCTGCGACTGCGGGATGAACGAGGCGATAAGGTTGCCGTGGCGATCCTCGATGCGCGTTACAAAAATCGCATCGTTGTGCACACCGCCGTTGGCAAAGGTCGAGAAGGCACTCACCAGCTCATAGACGTTCGACTCCGACGATCCGACACACAAAGCCGGCACGGGATCGATAAAGCTGCGGATACCCATGTTGTGGATAAAGTCGGCCACTGCCTCCGGCTGCTTGGCCTGCTTCATAAGCCAGGCCGAGTAGTTGTTGCGGCTCATCGCCAGACCCCACATCAGGGGGTGCAGCACGCCGTCGTACTCCACCTTACCCGCCTCCTTGGGCGACCAGGCCTGTCCGTTCGAGGTTTCGATCGTTACGGGCAGGTTCGGCACCATCGTGCAGGGCGTAAGGCCGAGATGGTCGATGGCAAAGGTATAGACAAATGGCTTGATCGTCGAGCCGATCTGTCGCTTACCCTGCTTGGCCATGTCGTACTTGAAGTAGCGGAAATTCGGGCCGCCCACATAGGCCTTCACGAAGCCCGTATGGGGATCCATCGCAACAAACGAGGCGCGCATGATGCGCTTGTGGTGCAGAATCGAATCACGCGGAGTCATCAGCGTATCGCGCTCGCCCTTGAAGGTAAACACCTTCATCGAGCAGGGCTTATCGAACGACGCCTCGATCGTCTTCTCGTCAAAGCCGGCCTGCTTCATCTCGCGGAAGCGATCCGACTGGCGCACAGCACGGCGGATGATGCGGTCACGCTCCTCCGGCTCGGTATCGACAAAGAGGGTCTTCGTCCAGCGATATTGGGCATCTATTTGGGGCTGAATATGGCTTTCGAGCTGCTTCTGGAGTGCCTGCTCGGCGTAGCGCTGCATCTTCGAATTGATCGTCGTGTAGATCTTCAGGCCGTCGCGGTAGATGTTGTAGGGCGTACCGTCGGCCTTCTCGTTCTTGTGGCACCAGCCGATCAGGGGATTCTCCTCGTACTCCTTCAAAGCCTGCTCATAGTCCCACTCATTGTAGAATTGGTTACGCTTGGGTTTTTTGGCCGTCATCGTCAGGCGCAACATCTCGCGGAAGTAGGTAGCCGCACCTTCGTTGTGCGAAATCGGCTTGTAGTTCAAAACAATCGGAAGCGCCGAAATCGAGTCGCACGCCTCGCGCGACAATGCCCCCGCCACGCGCATACGCTGCAAGACGAGGTTGCGACGATTCAAGGCATTTTCGGGATTGCGCACGGGCGAATAGCGGGTCGGGGCATTGACCACACCGACCAGCATGGCCGCCTCCTGCACCGCCAACTCGTGCGGCTCTTTACCAAAGAAGGTCTGCGCGGCCGACTTGATACCGTAAGCATTCGAGCCATACTCCACCGTATTGAGGTACATCGTGGCAATCTCCTCCTTCGTGTAGTTGTATTCGAGTTTGAGGGCCGTGATCCACTCCTTGAACTTCGACATGACGAGCTTCGAGGTCTTGACGATCTTGCCTCGGTTGCGTACCGTATCGCGCGGGAAGAGGTTCTTAGCCAGCTGCTGCGTGATCGTAGAGCCACCACCCTGCGACGAGCGTTGCAGCAGGACGGTCTTCACGGCCACACGCACCAACGAGGGGATGTCGATACCGGCATGGTCGCGGTAGCGCACATCCTCGGTCGAGATCAGAGCTGCCACCACGGGGGGCACATTATAACCGTCGAGGTAGATGTGTCGGGTCGAATCCTGCGGGAAGAGGTCGGCATACTGCACATAGGAGCGGTTCTGGATGAAGAAGGTCGAGAGCACCTTGCCATCCTCGGAGTAGATCTCCGTTGCGAGGTTCGACTTCGGATTCTCCAGCTCCTCGAACGAGGGCATACGACCAAAAGCCCCCACCGCAGCCAGGAGCATCATCACCGCCACCAAGAGGATCGGAGCGAAGCAGATCACCCAAATCCAGCGTATCGTTTTTGCGCTCACCGCGCTTTTTTTTTGCGTTGCCATAAACTCTTTTTAGGATATAACGCGACAAAGATAGCGAATATTTTCAAATTATCTACGATAATTAGAACGGAAGGCCCAACGATGCTCCCCACCACAGCTTCCGATTCGAGAGGTAGAAACACCGCAGGGTAAAGGTCGAGGTGGCCGATGCAGGCATACGCAGCACGTTGAAATCGAAGGTCAGCTCACCACCGGCAGACCAAGGATTCCGGCTGCGAGAGGCGTAGGTAAAGGCGGCCATATCGTAACCCACCCCGAGGCGGATGCGTTTGACGAAGAGCACCGAGGGAATACCCCACTCGGGATAGCACAAGGGCAATCGGTAGTTGAGCGAAAGGGTCGTCAAATCGTCATCGGTCACAAACGACGAGGCCGAATAACCGCGTGGCGAGAGGATCGAGGAACGGTAAGCGAGCGGACGATAGCCCGAGGGGAAGCGGTAACCGCCCGTCGGAAATTGGTAGGAGGCCTCGACCTGAATCGAGTGGTGCGCCCCAAAACCGGGCAGGAAAAGACCGCCGTAGAAGTATTGCACGCCCGAGAAATTTCGATTGGTCGGGTTCGTCGTATGCCCTACGGCCACCTGATAGCCCAGGCGAGGCAGGAAATCGCGGTGGGCAAGCTTCAATTGCTCGCTGAAGGAGATCGAGAAGCTCAGTTTATGCAGTCCCTTCTTGTAGCCGAGTTGGTCGAGGTTCGAGATTTTCGATCCCTCCCACTTGACGGCATCGAAATCGGCCACCAGACCGTTCGAGTAGTTCCACCCCACGCCCAGTGAGAGTTGGCGCACACTGCGACCGCGATCGAACAGGAGGGGCAACGTAGCCGAGGCCGAGATCGAATAGTAGTCGTCGGGATAGGGAACAGATTGATAGTGATATTTCTCGGTATCCTTGTCGTAATAGCCCACCGAGTAGACCTGCTGATAACCGCCATAGGCGGCATCAAGCGCCAAGCGTATGCCGAGGCTGTTGTTGCGCACGCCCACCTTCCAGATCGACTGCTCGTTTTCATCCCAGCCGTAGGAGGCGTAAGCCTCGGTGTTCGAGAGGAGGTTCTGCGAGAGGAGCGTTACACCGATATTCGGTTCAAACTCATGCTCATCCACCGTTTGGAACGGATCAAAAGCGATCGGCGCCCAGCTATGGGGCTTCACGCCACGCAGGAATTTACGATAGGGTTTCGTCGGTTGCTCGGCCGTTTGTTGCCGCTCGACCTGCGGAGTGTAGCGCACCGTATCGAGGTTCACGGCCGACCAGCTGCGCCAAGCGGGATTGACCCGATTTTCGGGCAATGCACTCCAACGCACCGTATCACACAACGGCTCCGAGAGACGTGCCACACCATATCCGGCGCGGTCGTAGGTGGTCACGAGCAATCCCCACTTCGAGGGGGCGGGGGCAAAAGCGCCGTAGCGCGATTGCGAGAGGCGCACCTCGCATTGCGCGCCTTGCAGATCCAGGCAGTGCACCTCGTCTTTGCCCGAACGGATCGAGCCATAGTAGAGCTTACCGCCCTCGGCTCGCAGGTCGCTCAGCGTCACATAGGCAGGCCGTTGCAACGGATGCACACCCTCCGCGTCAAGGCGGGCGGGAGCCATACCCTCATCGTCGGTCACCAGCGTATAGTAGGCCTTTGTCACGGCATCCCATGCCAGGCCGTGCAGTTCGACACCAATGGGCAACACTGCCACCTCCCAGCCATTTTCAAAGAGCAGATAGCGTCCCTCGGGACGATACTCCAGCCAGGCCAAGCCCTGCTCCGAGGGGGTCGGATAGAGTGCATTGCCCTTCACCTCGGCCAGGCGCTGAGGGCGCGGACGATCCTGCTCGAAATCGAGCATCCAAAGTTGCGAACGCACCCGCTCCTCAAAGAGGGTCGAGGCCTCGTACTCACTCCAATAGAGTTTGCTGCCATACAGCGCCGGACGGGTCGAAAGCAGACCCACGCCTGCCACCTCGCGCTCGTTCCCCACGGCATCCAGGGTCACGATATGCGGACTGTGGCTCAGGCTGCTCTTCACAGCCACCACCTCGGCATCCGTAAGTTGCAACGGCCAGCGATAGGTCGTATAATCCGTCGTATCGAGCTGCGTGATGCGGTGGCTGTTTTCCGCCTCCTCGGAGAGGGGTTTCCAATGACGGTTCAGCTCCTCGAACGTATTGTAAAACAGCTCGTTGGTCGTCGTGTTATAATAGCGTTTCAGGCCGACGTGCGTCGTAGCAAACACATAGGGATTGCGCACGGCGTAGCGCCCCACCTTATCCCATACGTTCTCCCCATAGCGGTTGTAGGCGTAGGCACTCAGCTGGTAGCCCAAATGGTAGTGATCGGGGATGTAATCCAGGTACGAGCCGCAGAACCAGCGGTCGATGTTCTTACGTTTTTTGCCCTTGTGCGTGAGTCCGATCTCATCGCCCAGGGCGCGATAACCGATCGAGAAGGAGGGTTGCAGACCGCGCCCGAAGGAGGACATGACCGTTTCGTTCATCACGGCATCACCCTCCAAGGCCCACAGGGGCATAAACAACAGGCTTGTCACCGCTCCCTGCTCGCCCAAAAACCAGCTCAGCACACGCGGCACACCGCGTCGAAGGTTGTTGTACTGCACGGCATGGCGGTATTCGTGCGCCACGAGTTGCTTGGTCCACGGCATCGAGTAGCTCTCCACGGCAGGGGCCGAGAGGTAATCCACACGCTTGGGCATATACATCACCAGGGCGTTCGACTCCATGTTTTCGGGATGGAGCACAAAGGGGATGCGGAACGGGCCTCGGCTGAAGCCGGTGCTGATCGAGGGTTGCACGGCCTCGACATAGTGCAGTACGCGCCGTGCCACCTGTTCGGCCGTATCGGGCGCAATGATACGCACCCCCTCACCGCGCAACTCACGCCAACGCATCGGGGCATCTGCGCCCCAGCTATAATATTGAGCCACAGCCGTCTGCCCCACAAGAAGCATCACCAACAGAAAACCTAATCGCCAACCCCTCATCTTATTATATTGTTAATTTTGAATTCTAAATTCTACATTTTGCATTTTCTCTAATTTCCTGCTTTTTTGCAGCGGTAGCCGCTCTTCAGGAGTAGCTCCACCACCCGATCGCGGTGATCGCCCTGGATCAGGATCTCACCCTCCTTGGCAGCACCGCCCACACCGCATTTGGTTTTGAGCAACTTGGCCAGCACCTGCAAATCCTCCTCACGCCCCACAAAACCCTTCACGAGCGTAACCACCTTGCCACCGCGCTGTTTGCGATCGAGCCACACACGAAGCTCCTGCCGAGCCGGCTCAAGGGTCTCAACCTCCGCTTCCTCCGAGGTTTCGTATTGATAATCGGGATTGGTCGAATAGACCATACCGAGGCGTGCTTTCCAGTCGTTGTTTGCCATTGTTTCGTAAAAATTGGTATTTCCGGATTCTATTTGTGCAAATTTAGTCATTTTTTTCTATCTTTGTACATATGGCTTACAACTTTACTAAAACACTCAATCGTCTCAACCCCTTCGGGAAGAGCGATCCTAACCCCGGGCTTCCTACCCCGCTGCCCGATACTTCGGAGAAACACCTCGTCAAGGTCTTTGTCGAGGGCTACGAGGATGTTGCCTTCTGGCGCGCCATCTTCGACCACTTCCGCAACCCCTACATTCGTTTCGAAATCTCGGTACCGGATCGGGGCGACCTGCCGAAGGGCAAGAAGGTGATTCTGGAGATGGAGCCACGCGCCTCGGAGGATATGCTCCTGTGTGTCGATTCGGATTTCGACTACCTCTTTGCAGGGGCTACCGAGACCTCGCGCATCGTCAATGATTCGCCCTTTTTGTTCCACACCTACGCCTACGCCACGGAGAACTTCCTCTGCTACGCCCCCTCGCTGCACAATGTCTGCGTGAAGGCCACGAAGAACGATACGCGCATCTTCGACTTTGTCCGTTTCCTGGAGGGCTACTCGCGCACGATCTATCCGCTCTTTGTGTGGTATGTCTTCTCGGCACGCATGGAGCGTCACCACATCTTCCCGCTGGCCGACTTCAAGGCTGCCGTCAAGCTCGGCTACCTCGACCTGTCGAACAACGGCGACAACACCCTCCTATGGCTGGGACGCAACGTGGCGCGCCGCGAACGATCGTTGCGTGAGAAGAATCCGCACCTGGTCGAGCAGGTCGAGCGCTTCGAACAGTTCCTCGCCGCACGAGGCGTCACACCCGAAACGACCTACCTCTACATGAACGGTCACACGCTGATGGACAACGTGGTGATGGTCTGCCTGCAAAACGTGTGCGACAAGCTCAAGGAGATGTCGATGGCCCGCATCCACGCCTCGAACAAAACGGGCATCGCCCTGAAAAACGAGGTGGCCAACTACAAAAATGCCACCCGCTCGATCCGAGACGTATTGCTCGACAACGAAAACTATACCGATTGCCCGCTCTACAAACTGGTCGAAAGAGATATCGAAACATACCTCGAACGAGCGATCAAGAAGTTGAAAGAGGAAAGAGCAAAGAGCAAAGAGCAAAGAGCGAAGAGGAAAGATAAGATAGATAGATAGATAAGAGATTAAAGAAAGTAACGAATTTAACGAAGAGCGTCATCCTAAACGTAAGTGAAGGATCTCTATTGAGTCAAACTGACCGCATAGAGATCCTTCGTTTTACTCAGGATGACGATTTTCCTTAATATCTTTTCTCTTTTCTCTTTCCTCTTCGCTCTTACCTCTCTTTGATATATCCTCTTCGGTAGGCTCTGA
>CAYOEE010000039.1:8998-10608 GCA_964402935.1 uncultured Alistipes sp.
CTCTTTCCTCTTCGCTCTTACCTCTCTTTGATATATCCTCTTCGGTAGGCTCTGAGGAGGTTTTTCAGCTCCTCGATCTGCTGGCTGATTTCGCGGCCGACATCCGTATCGCTCACCATCTCACGGCGACCCATCATCTCGACGATTTGCGTCGTGGAGTGGATATCCGTACCCTTGAGAATTGCCTCCTCAGCCGATCGGAAAGGCTCATGCTGCACAAGCTGGAAACCACGGCTGTGATAGACCAACGTATAGCCCGCAATACCCGTTTTATTGTGGTAGGCCTTGGCAAAGCCACCGTCGATCACCATCAGGCGGCCATCGGCCTTGATCGGGTTCTCACCCTTGCCGGCACGCACGGGGACGTGACCGTTGATGATGTGACGATGCGAGCCCGTCACCCCAAACTCATCCAAAATACGCTCGCACACCTCGGCCGAATCGCGCAGGGTGTAGTACCACCCCTTCTCCTCCTTGTGGGTAACCGCATCGGCAATGAAGTAGCGCTCGAAAGTGGCCATCTTCGACTTGCCGAAGAGGGGCGAATCGGCACCACTCCAGAGGTACCAGAAGTAGTCGATGGCAAAGTTGCGCTCCTCGTTATCGGCGCCCGTATCGAAGGCCGAGCGCACCACCTGATCGACGCGCTGCATCAACTCCTTACCCTTGGCCTTCACCGCACCAATCGTCACCTCACGCAACGATCCGTCCTCGTTGAGCGGCACCGAGGCGTGGAACAGGAGGTTGGAGTTATAGATTTCATACATACCGCCATGCGAGAGCAGACACCCGACATGAGTGCGCAGGCGCTCACTGATCATGAACGAGTGCTTCAAACGCTCCATCAGGTCGGCCTCCTCGGCCGTCAGGGCATAGGGATCGGCCGGATCGAGGGTCGGAAAGTTGCGATCAATGAGCGGGTAGGTCACACCGTCGAGCGTAATTGTGCCGGCCTCCTTATCAATATGTTCCAACAAGCAACGATGCTCCATGCCCCACTGCGGATGCGCCTTGCACATCGCCCCCTCGAGCTTGAAACCGATGATCGTAATCGCCTTGTGCATCTGGGCAATCAGGCGCAGAGTCTTTTCGTTCAGGTCAGGACGATTCTCCTCCACATGAGGTGCAAAGATGCGACAGTCGTCGTCGGCATAGGTCTCCATGGCGAAGGTGGCCAGGGGGACCATGTTGATCGCGTAACCATCCTCGAGCGTAAAGGTGTTGGCGTAGCGCAACGAAAGGCGTAACACACTGGCAATGCAGCACATATTACCCGCCGCGGCGCCCATCCACAACACATCGTGGTTACCCCACTGGATATCGAAATGGTGGTATTGGCAGAGGGTATCGAGGATAAGGTGTGCTCCCGAACCTCGGTCGAAGATATCGCCCAGGATGTGGAGACGGTCGATCGAGAGGGTCTGAATCAGGTAGCAGAGCGCCACGATAAAGTCGTCGGCACGACGGGTCGAGACGATCGTCTGCACGATGACATTCAGGTAGGCCTGCTTGTTGCTCACGTCGGAGGTTTCGTGCAGCAACTCCTCGATGATGTAGGCATACTCCTCGGGAAGGCTCTTGCGCACCTTCGAGCGGGTGTATTTCGACGA
>CAYOEE010000040.1:0-10467 GCA_964402935.1 uncultured Alistipes sp.
AGAGTCGTAAACAGCATAAAAGAATGAAGTAAATAAATTTAAAACAGTTTCTTAGAATTGGGTAGAAAGGTTGCTCAAGGTCATCAGGCTTTTGGTCCGAGGCCACTGGAGCTACCGGGGCCACTGAATAATTTTGCATTTTGAATTCTAAATTTTGAATTAGATTTCCTATCTTTGTAGGTTGGAAAAGAGTTTATTTTGAGCGTATGAATTCCATCAAAAAACTGAATATCTTTGTGATTCTTCTCGCGGTGCTTGCAACAGCTTGTGCCTGTGGCACTCGCACCCGTAATACCGCAAAAACAGAATACGACGAGCCGCAACGCTACACCTACCGCGTAGTGGCCGAGTATCCCCATTCGCGCGAGGCCTACACGCAGGGATTGCACTTTGCCGACGGTCTGCTGTGGGAGGGTACGGGCGAATACGGGCGCTCGGTACTCAAGACCACCGACCTGAAGACGGGGCGCGAGGAGATTCACCACCGCCTCCCCGACTCTGAGTTTGGCGAGGGGGTGACCCTCCTGGGCGACACGATCTACCAGCTCACCTGGACCGAAAACACCTGCCACCTCTACGACCGCAAAAGCCTCCGTCCGATCGGCCATTTCCGCTATGTCGGCGAGGGTTGGGGGCTTGCAACCGACGGTGAGGTGCTCTACTTCTCGAACGGCACACCGACCATCTACCGCCTCGACCCGAAGAACTTCAACCGCAAAGCCTCGATCGTGGTGACACTCCGTGGCGAGGCGATCCACTACATCAACGAGTTGGAGTGGATCGCCGGCAAGCTCTGGGCCAATGTCTATCTGACGGACGAAGTGCTGATCATCGACCCCAAGACGGGCATCGTGGAGGGGGTTGTCGATCTCGCGGGGATTCTTCCCGACGCGGAGCGTGAACCGGCGACCGACGTGCTGAACGGCATCGCCTACGACGAGGCCTCGAAACGCATCTTCATCACAGGCAAGAAGTGGCCGAAAATCTATCAAATCGAACTTATCAAGCAATGACAAGCAGACTACATAAGGCGCTCACAGAGCGCATCCTGCTGCTCGACGGCGGCTTTGGCACGATGATGCAGCAAAACCACTTTGGCGAGGCGGAGTACCGTGGCACGCGCTTCAGCGACCACGCCCAACCCCTGAAGGGTTGCAACGACCTTCTTTCGCTCACGCAACCCGCGGCCGTGGAGGCCATTCACGAGAAATACCTCCGTGCAGGGGCCGATATCATCACCTGCAACTCGTTCAACGCCAACCGAATATCGCTCTCGGACTATGGGCTGGAGAACTACGCCCGCGAGATCGCTTGCGCCTCGGCACGCCTGGCACGCACAGCAGCCGATCGCTACACGGCTCAAAACCCCACCAAGCCGCGCTTCGTGGCCGGCTCGATCGGCCCTACGAACCGCACCGCCTCCCTCTCGGCCGATGTCGAGAACCCCGCAGCGCGTGAGATTACCTTCCGCCAACTCGTCGAGGCCTACCGCGAAGAGATCGAGGGACTTATTGAGGGGGGCGCGGATATTCTGCTCATCGAGACGGTCTTCGATACGCTCAACTGCAAAGCGGCTCTCTACGCCATCCGCGAGGCCGAGATTACGCTTCCCGTGATGGTTTCGGGTACGCTGGCCGATCGCAGCGGTCGCACCCTCTCGGGGCAGACCGTCGAGGCCTTCGCAGCCTCGGTCGAGCACGCCGACCTGCTGTCGGTGGGTCTGAACTGCGCCTTCGGTGCGCGGGAGCTGATGCCCTACATCGAGCGCCTGGCGAAGGTCGCCTCGTGCCGTATCTCGGCACACCCCAATGCCGGACTTCCGAACCTTGCGGGGGGCTACGACGAAACGCCGCAGATGTTTGCCGAGGATATCCGCCACTACCTGGAGCGCGGGCTGCTGAACATCGTGGGCGGCTGCTGCGGCACAACCCCCGAACACATCTTCGAGCTGAATAAGCTGATACACGACTACGCGCCCCGACCCCTGCCTCAAAAGCAACCCGTGACCCGCCTGAGTGGTCTTGAGCCGCTGGAGATCACCCCCGAGAAGAACTTCATCAACGTGGGCGAACGAACGAACGTCGCCGGATCGGCCAAATTTGCCCGCCTGATCCGCGAAAAGCAGTATGAGGAGGCCCTCTCCGTGGCACGCCAGCAGGTCGAGGCCGGTGCGCAGGTCATTGACATCTGCATGGACGACGGCATGATCGACGGCGCGGAGGCGATGCGTACGTTCCTGGCGCTCGTTGCCTCGGAGCCTGAGATTGCCCGCGTGCCGGTGATGATCGACTCCTCACGCTGGGAGGTCATCGAGGCCGGTCTGGAGCTTACGCAGGGGCGCTCGGTGGTCAATTCCATCTCGCTCAAGGAGGGCGAGGAGGCCTTCCTCGAGAAGGCTCGCAAGATTCGTCGCTACGGAGCTGCCGCAGTGGTGATGCTCTTCGACGAAAAGGGGCAGGCCGACACCTACACGCGTAAAATCGAGGTGGCCGATCGCGCCTACCGACTCCTTACGGAGGATGGTTTTCCGCCCGAGGGGATCATCTTCGACCCCAATATCCTCGCCGTGGCTACGGGCATGAGCGAGCACGACGGCTATGCCAAAGCCTTTATCGACGCTACGCGCACGATCAAGGAGCGCTACCCGGCTGTCAAAATCACGGGTGGCGTTTCGAACCTCTCGTTCTCATTCCGCGGCAACAACACCGTCCGCGAGGCGATGCACGCCGTCTTCCTCTACCACGCTATCCGTGCCGGCATGGAGATGGGCATCGTCAATCCCGCGTTGCTGCGCATCTACGACGATATTCCGACCGAACTGCTCGAGAAGGTCGAGGATGTGATTCTCTGCCGCCGTGAAGATGCCGCCGAGCGCCTCACGGAGTATGCCGAGCAGGTCAAATCGACCGCCACAACCCAAACGCAGGCGGGCGACACCTGGCGCACGAAGAGCTACCGCGAGCGACTCGAATATGCCCTCCTGAAGGGAATTACCGACTATGTCGAAGCCGACACGCTGGAGGCCTACGAGGCTCTGCGAAGCCCGATTGAGGTAATCGACGGAGTGCTGATGAAGGCCATGGAGCAGGTGGGCAAGCTCTTTGGCGAGGGAAAGATGTTCCTGCCGCAGGTTGTCAAGAGTGCCCGCGTGATGAAACGTGCCGTGGGGGTGCTAACCCCCTACATCGAGCAGGAGAACCACACCGGACAACGTGCCGGACGCATCCTGCTGGCCACCGTCAAGGGTGACGTGCACGACATCGGCAAAAATATCGTTGCGGTCGTCATGGCCTGCAACGGATTCGAGATTATCGACTTAGGCGTGATGGTCGAGGCCGAAAAGATTGTCGAGGAGGCTGTTCGCCAACAGGTGGATGCCGTCTGCCTGAGTGGTCTGATTACCCCCTCGCTCGACGAGATGATCACCGTCTGCCGTGCGCTGGAAAACAGCGGGTTGCAGATTCCCGTCGTGGTGGGTGGCGCCACCACTTCGCCCCTGCATACGGCCGTCAAGATGGCCCCCGTCTATCGCGGCGTGGTTGCCCACTCGGCCAACGCCAGCCAAAACAGCCGCATCCTGCAAGGATTGCTGAGCGAGGAGCGTGAGGCCTTCACCGCGAAGATTCGCCAAGAGCAGGAGGCACTTCGCCAAAGCCATGCCGAGGCGACGAAAACGCGCACCCTCGTTCCGCTTGAGGAGGCACGCAAACGGGGCACGGCCTCCGCATCGCACACCCCGGTCGAGCCGCTGCACGTCGGACGCCTCATGTTCCACGATGTGGCCATCGAAGAGGTCGAGGAGTTGATCAATTGGAGTTTCTTCCTCGCGGCCTGGGGGTTGAAGGGGCGCTACCCCGACCTCTTGGAGCACCCCGAAAAGGGCGAGGAGGCACGCAAGCTGATGGAGGATGCCCAAGCGCTCCTGCAGGAGATCAAGGCCAAAAAATCACTCACCCTGCAAGGCGTGGCGGCGATTTACCCTGCCCGACGAGAGGGAGATGACATCTTGGTACAGGGCAAGCGCCGCGAGGTGCGTCTGGCAATGCTCCGCAACCAAACCGCGGGGGAGGAGAACCGTTCGCTGGCCGACTACATCGCTCCGGAGGGTGACCACATCGGCTGCTTTGCCGTGACGGCAGGCCTTGGGCTGAAAGAACTTACCGAGCGCTTCAAGGGGGAGGGTGACGACTACCGCGCCATGATGGCCAAATTGCTGGCCGACCGCCTGACGGAGGCCTTTATGGAGCACGTTCACCGCTTCGTGCGACGCGATATGTGGGGCTACGAGCAAGGCGAAAAGCTAAGCTCGGCGGCCATTATCGGCGAGAAATACCAAGGTCGTCGCATGGCCATGGGCTACCCCGCTACGCCCGACCACTCGCTCAAGCGCGAGATTTTCGACCTGCTCTCGGTCGAGGTGCTGACCACGATGCGCCTGACGGAGAATTGGATGATCAACCCCGCCGAGGCGCTGTGCGGATTGTTGATTCCCGACGGGGAGTACTTCTCGGTGGGCAAGATCGACGAGGAGCAACTCACGGATTATGCCCGCCGTCGAGGCATGGACACGAAAACGATTAAAAAGATCATACCCAACAACTTATGAATGTTGTAGAACTCATACACGAAGCCGAGCGCGCACACACCACGCGCTTTGCCTTCGAGCTGCTGCCGCCCTTGAAGGGGGATGGCATGGAGGGCATCTCGGCCATGATCGACCGCCTGATGCCCTACGATCCGGCCTACATCAACGTGACGTTTCACCGCGAGGTGCTGAAGGAGGTACAACGCGCCGACGGCACGGTGGAGCGCCATGTGGTGCGACGTCGTCCGGGTACGGTGGGCATTGCCACCGCGATTCGTGAACGCTACGGCGTGGAGGTCGTTCCCCATCTGATTTGTGGCGGACACTCGCGCTCCGACATCGAGGATGCGCTCATCGACCTCGACTTCCTGGGTCTGCACAATGTCCTGGCTCTGCGAGGCGATGCCTTCACGGGCGAGAAGCAGTTCCAACCCCACCCCGAGGGGTATGCCCATGCGGTGGATATGGTGCGCCAGATCAAGGCGATGAATCGGGGCGAATTTATTGACGGCGAGGTCGAGGATACCCACCGTTCCCACTTCACTATCGGTGTGGCGGGCTACCCCGAGAAGCACAGCGATGCCCCCTCGCCGGAGGAGGATTTGCGTCGTCTGAAAGAGAAGGTCGATGCCGGTGCGGACTACATCGTTACGCAACTCTTCTACGACAACCGTCGCTTCTTCGACTTTGTCGATCGCTGTCGTGCAATCGGCATCACCGTGCCGATTATTCCGGGCATCAAACCCCTTGCGACGGTGCGCCACCTGGAGATTCTGCCTGCGACCTTCGGGTGCCATATTCCCGAAGAGTTGGCGCGCGAGGTGCGTGCGCATGCCGAGGATAAGCAGGTTGTGCGCGAGATCGGCACGGAGTGGGCCATTGCCCAGAGCCGCGAGCTGAAGGCTGCCGGTGTTCCCGTCCTGCACTACTACCCGATGGGCAAGGCCGAAAACATTGAAAAAATCGCAAAAACGATTTTTTAAAAGTGCCTTAAGGTGCCTTAAAGTTCCTTAACGGCTACCTTAAGTACCCTTAAGTACCTTTCGGCCCTTTAACAATTTTGAACGCTAAAACTATGAATTGCATCGACTTCCGTCGCCACCTGCACCGTCATCCCGAACTTTCGTTCGAGGAGCACGAAACGGCTGCCTTTATCCGTCAGGCCTTGGCCGAACAGGGGATCGCGTATCGCACGGTCGCCTCGACCGGTACGCTGGCCGTGATTCGTGGCACGAAAACCACCCCCGCGACCGAGCGTCGTGCCGTGATCCTGAGAGCCGATATCGACGCTCTGCCGATCGAGGAGCAGACCACGCTCGACTACGCCTCCAAAAATCGGGGCGTGATGCACGCCTGCGGGCACGATATGCACGCTGCCGCGCTCTTTGGGGCGCTCTGCGCCCTACGCGAAAATCCCGACTTCAGCGGCACGGTTTTCGGACTTTTTCAGCCCGGTGAGGAGTGCAACCCGGGAGGTGCTTCAATCGTCCTGCAAGAGAACCCCTTCGAGGGCTACGATATCGTGGCCTGCATCGGGGAGCACGTCGATTGGCAGTTGGAGATGGGCGAAGTGGGACTTCGTGCAGGGGCTTTCATGGCCGCAAGCGACGAGTTGCGCTTTACCGTGCGTGGCGTGGGAGGTCACGGGGCGATGCGTCACCTCTTGAAAGATCCCGTAAAATCGGCTGCCGCGCTGATTGGCAAGTTGCTCGCCCTGAACGCCGAGGATGAGGTGCTCTCGATCGGCAAGGTGGAGGCCGCAGGGGCTACGAACGTGATCCCAGACGAGGTCTATTTAGAGGGTACGCTCCGCATCTTCTCGGAGGAGAGGCGTCGCACACTGCACCAAACCATCGCCGACCTTGCAACCGAGAACGACCAAAAGCACCAAACCACGACCCGCTTCGACCTGAGCCACGGCTACCCTGCGGTGGTCAATGACTCCGCGCTGAGCGAATTGTTGCACGCCATCTGCCCGACCGAGGGGGTTGTCTGCAAGGAGCTTGAGCGACGCATGACGGCCGAAGATTTCGGTTTCTACACGTTGCGCTACCCCTCGCTCTTCTACCGCCTGGGCGTGGGCAAAAAGTCGGGGCGCTCGCATACGCCTCACTTCAACCCCGACGAGCGGGCCTTGGAGGTGGGCGTTCGACTGATGAAACAACTGACAATTACACTGTTAAACCGATGAAAAAGGAGAAAAGAAAGGGCCGACACGATCGTGCTTCGGTCATCATCAACCTCTTTCGGGAGTTCCCGAACACGAAATTCTCGCTCAAGCACCTGGCTGCCGCTTCGGGGGGTGCAGGACGCGACGGACAGCGCGAAACACTCGCCATCCTCGACCGCCTCTACGACGAGGGGGTCATCGAGGAGTGTGCTCGCCACAAATACCGCCTCACGAACCGTCACCTCCCCCACTACGAGGGAGTGTGTGACATGATCGCAAGTGGTTCGATCTATGTCAAGTGTGAGGGATTGGAGAACGATATTTTTGTCAATCAACGCAATACGCATGGCGCTCTGGAGGGCGATCGCGTCGAGGTGGTGGTGATGCACCGCGGACGTGACGGCAAGCTCGAGGGCGAGATTATGCGCATCCTGGAGCGCAGCACGAAGCCCTATGTGGGTGTTGCCGAGGTGGGGGCACATCAGATTTTTGTCCGCCCCGACTCGCGCCGTCTGCCCTACGACATCTACCTGCCGAAGAAGCGCTACCCCGAGGTGCGCGATGGCGAGAAGGTCGTTGTGCGTATCGTGGAGTGGACTCCGGGGTCGAAAAGCCCCCTGGGCGAGCTGGTCGAGCGCCTCGGCATGGCCGGCAACAACGACACGGAGATGCATGCCATCCTGGCCGAGTACGACCTCCCCTACCGCTTTGAGGAGGAGGTCGAGGAGGTTGCCCGCAAGATGCGTGGCGAGATTACGCAGGAGGAGATCGCCCGCCGCCGCGACTTCCGCGATACGCTGACCCTTACGATCGATCCGGCCGATGCCAAGGACTTCGACGATGCCCTCTCGCTCCGAAAGGTCGAGGAGGGTGTTTGGGAGGTCGGCGTACACATTGCCGACGTGACGCACTACGTTCGTCCCCACTCGGTGATCGACGAGGAGGCATTGGCACGCGGCACCTCGGTCTATCTGGTCGATCGCACCATCCCGATGCTCCCCGAACGACTATGCAACGAGCTTTGCTCACTCCGCCCGAATGAAACAAGCCTCTGCTTCTCGGCCGTATTTACCCTCAACGAGGAGGCCGAGATCCTCGGCGAGTGGTTTGGTCGCACGGTGATTCACTCCGACCGCCGCTATGCCTACCAGGAGGCACAACAGATCATCGAAACGGGTCGAGGCGACTATGCCGAGGAGATTCTGACCCTGCATCGCCTGGCGCAAAAGATGCGCACGGCTCGTTTCAAGCGTGGTGCGATTGCTTTCGAGGGCGAGGAGATGAAGTTCCGCCTCGACGAGAGCGGCAAGCCTATCGAGGTCTATTTCAAGGTGCAGCAGGAGGCCAACCAGCTCATCGAGGAGTTTATGCTCCTGGCGAACCGTCGCGTGGCGGAGTTCTGTGCCCACAGCCTGAGCGAGAAGGGTCGCAAGACCCCGCGCACGATGATCTACCGCGTACACGACGTGCCGAGCGAGGAGAAGCTGGATCGCTTCCGCGAATTTGCCCTCCGCTTCGGCCACCTGTTCCGTGCCTCAAAGGGACGCGCCATCGCCAAGGAGATGAACAAACTGCTGGACAAGGTCAAGGGCTCGGCCGAGGCCAATGCCCTCTCGACGATGGCCGTTCGCTCGATGGCCAAGGCGGTCTATTCGACCGACAACCTCGGTCACTACGGCCTGGCCTTCCCCTACTACACGCACTTCACCTCGCCGATACGTCGCTACCCCGATATGCTCGTGCACCGCCTCCTGGCGCATTACCTCGACGGGGGTAAGTCGGCCGATAAAACGAAGCTCGAAGCGATGTGCGAACACGCCTCGGAGCGCGAGGTGGTGGCCGCCGATGCCGAACGTGCCTCGATCAAATACAAGATGGTCGAGTTCATGAAGGAGCACCTGGGCGAGGAGTTCACGGGCCACATTTCGGGCATGAGCGAATGGGGCGTCTATATCGAGCTGGAGGATACCCACATCGAGGGTATGTCCTACCTGCGCGACATCGAGGGGGATTACTTCCGCTTTGATGCGGAGCGCTTCGAACTGCAAGGCGAGCGCACGGGGGTGCGTCTTACGCTGGGTGACGAAATGCGCGTCCGCGTTGTGCGTGCCGACCTTGAGAAACGACAACTCGATTTCGAGGTGCTCTCCTACCGCAAACTTCGCAATTAACCGTTCGCCATGGCTACGTTTCGTCTTACGCTGCTGATTCCCACCTTCAACCGCTCGAAGGAGCTGCTGCGCGCCCTGCGCTCGGTAGCCGAGCAACGGCTCGATCCCGCGCTGTGGGAGTGCGTGGTGGTGGATAACGCCTCGACGGACGATACGGCCGAGGTGGTCGAGCAATTCGCAGCCGAGCATCCCGCACTCCACATTCGGCGCGTCTACGAACCGACAGCCGGTGTTTCTCACGCCCGCAACCGCGGACTACGGGAGGCTGCGACCGAGCTGATTGCCTCGATCGACGACGATGAGCGCATCAACCCCGATTTCTTGGCCGCATACCTCGACTTTTTCGACAGCCATCCCGAAGCGAACGTGGCCGGTGGCAAGATCATTGCCGAATACCCCACGGGGCGTCCTCGTTGGATGAGCCGCTGGACCGAGCGCCCGATTGCCAACCCGATGGACTACGGCGAGGAGGTACGCCCCTTCCCGAAAGGGGCTTTGCCCGGCGGAGGCAACATGGCCTTTCGACGCGAGGTGGCCCTCCGCTACGGATTCGACACCGAGCTGGGGCGTGTCGGGGGGAAGCTCATCGGTGGCGAGGAGAACGACTTTTTCCTGCGCCTCAGGGAGTCGGGTGAAGAGCTTTGGTATGTTCCTAAAGCCGTCATGTGGCATATCATCCCTGCCGAGAAGCTCACGACCGAGTACCTCAAACGCCTGAGCTACCACATCGGCATCAGCCAACGCCGCCGTGCCCTCAGTCGCCACGAACTTCCGAAAAGCCACCTCAAAGAGGTACTGAAATGGGTTGTAACGCTCCTTCTGATCTTTGCGTTACGCCCGCGACAGTGGATTGAGGTCGTTCGTATGCGCCGTGAAATCAGCCGCGGATTGTTTCAAAAAGAGCCAAAAACGACCAACGGAGCGGAGAAAAAACAATAAATAAGTATAAATACTTACCTTCGTAGCACGAAAAGTCACTACCTTTGATTGATTAAATGCGAGCCCACGGCTTGTAAAGGGGCTCGTAAGTAAGCAAAAGCACAATTCAAAACTTAAATACAGAACAACTATGGTAGATATTTTTGATCGCCTGGAAAAGAATGCCGGTGGCCCGATTGGTCAGTACATGGGTTTTGCACACGGTTACTATGCCTTCCCGAAGCTTGAGGGTGAGATTGGTCCCCGCATGAAGTTCCGCGGCAAGGAGATGCTGAACTGGAGTCTGAACAACTACCTGGGTCTTGCGAACCACCCCGAGGTACGCAAGGCTGACGCCGAGGGTGCCGCCAAGTTTGGTATGGCTGCCCCGATGGGTGCCCGCATGATGAGCGGTCAGACGGTATATCACGAGCAGCTGGAGCGTGAACTCTGCGCCTTCGTGGGCAAGGAGGATGCCTTCCTCTTGAACTTTGGTTACCAGGGTATGATCTCGATCATCGACTGCCTGCTCACGCCGCGTGACGTGGTGGTTTACGATGCCGAGGCTCACGCCTGCATCATCGACGGTCTGCGTATGCACAAGGGCAAGCGCTTTGTCTTTG
>CAYOEE010000041.1:0-10324 GCA_964402935.1 uncultured Alistipes sp.
TGTTGTTCCTATTGGAAGCGTTTAGCACTTGTGGGTCATGATGTCGAGCACGATGCGGTCGGTTTCGTTCATTGCATCGCGGCCGATGCGCGTGAGGTTGTGAATCGAGCGATCGACATCGTCGTCGATGATGCCCTCGACCGAGGTGACGCAACGTCCCTCCATGGCCATCAGGGCCGACATCACGGCGGTTGATACACCGCTCATGAGCTTCATCGAACAGCTCGGCTTCGCGCCATCGCAGATCATACCCGTCAGGTTGGCAATCATGTTCTTCACGGCCGAAACCACTTCGTTGTAACCGCCCCCCATCAGGTAGGTGATGCCGCAGCTCGAACCCGTGGCCGCCACTACGCAACCACACAAGGCTGAGAGGCGTCCCAGCGACTGCTTGATGTAGATCACCGTCAGGTGGCTCAGCGTCAGCGCGCGGATGGTCTGCTCCTCGGTAGCCTCCACCTCCTCGGCATAGACCACCACGGGAAGCGTGGCGGCAATGCCCTGATTACCACTGCCCGAGTTGCTCATCACGGGAATCATCGCACCTGCCATGCGGGCATCGCACGCGGCCGATGTGTAGGAGAGAATACGGGCAAAGGTGCTGTCACCCACTACGCTGTTTTCGCGTGCCTGGCGCAACGTGCGACCGATGCCGTGGCCGTAATTGCCCCGGAACGAAAGCTCGGCAGCGGCCTTATTCAGGCGCTTTGTCTCGAGGATAAAGCGAAGCTCCTCGATGGGCGACTCCATGGCAAATTCCCACACGCGGGCGAGCGTAAGTTCCACCTCTTCTCCCTCGTCCTGCTGCGTGGTCGTGGTGCGGTGGTCGAGCAACACCTCCCCATTCACTGCCTCATAGACGAAGTTGGTGTGGCCGCCGGCAATCACGGCCGTGGCGCTCTTCTGCTCCCCATACACGCACACCTCGGCGTAGAGCTTCTCCTCGATGCCCTCTTTCAGGCCGATCTTGATGCGCTTCTGATCGATATAGTTGCGACCTGCCTCGACCGCCTCAGGGCTGACGTCACGCAACACCTCAAGCCGGTAGGCCGACTTGCCTATCAAAGCACCCAGCGCTACGGCAATCGGAAGACCGATCATGCCCGTGCCCGGAATACCGACACCCATGGCGTTTTTGAGAATGTTGGCACTCAGGAAGACCTCGATTTGCTCGGGGCGCGTGCCTAACAGTTCGGTCGCGCGTGCCGTACACAGAGCCACGGCAATAGGCTCGGTGCATCCGATGGCGGGAATCACCTCGCGGTTAATCAATTGAACGATCTTCGATCGCTCTTGGATAGTCAGCATAGTGTGTTGTTTATCTGCGTTTTCGATTATTTACCAACCGACTGGGCCAAGGCGAAGAAGTACTGCTCGCCCTCCAAGCCGATGACCTCCAGCACCTCGGGCGAGGCACCTCCGCGCGTAATCGACTTCAGGCCCGTGCCGGCCGTGTAGAGATTTACGTTCTCGGCATAGCCGGCTGCATCCTGACCGCAGAGGTACTGCACCTTCTCGGTCGGAATCTTCTTGCCCTCATAGACCGACAGGTCGGCGACATAGACCAGATTCAGCGCCGCTGTCTCGACAAAGGGTTGAGCACCGGCCTTGGTCATGAAGTTACCCTCCTTGACGCGCACGAGCTTATGGCCGACGGCCTCGTAGCGGTAGATACCCTCCTTGAAGAAGGCATAGACCCGGATCGGGTAGAGAGCCAAAGCCGAAGGGGCGGTCAGGTGGTTGTTCTCCGGGCGGTTGATGCCGGCGGCAGCCCACATCACACCCGAAAGCTCCTCTGCGGAGAGTACCTCAGGGGCGTACTCGCGCCACGAGCGACGGTTTTGCAGTGCCTCCGAGATATTCAGACCGCGCGTCAGATCGGGAGCGGGGAGTTCGATCACTTCGCCGTGTACGACGGGAGTCGAAGCCAGCGGCTCCTCCTGCGGGGTGTTGTTGCAGCAACAAGCGGTCATGGCCACAGCCGTAAGAGCAATAAGTAACTGTTTCATGGTTTGGAAGTTTTAAGAGTTATTAAAGTGTTTGCTGGGGAATAATTGCCTCCGGGAGCTTTTCGGCAGCCTCTTTGTGGATGAAGGTCGGCTCGACAGTGATGATGCTATCGACGATAAATTTCGTGAATCCGCGCCACGGCAGACGACCGAAGTACTCCTTGTAGTGCAGCTCGATGGTCTTGCCGCCCTGCAACATCAGCTTCTCGGCCAGCTCGTCGTTCACGACCGAGAATTCGAACTCGTAGCTCTGGATCGAGCCGGCAGCCTGCGAACGAATACCGGCCTGGATCAGCTTACCCTCGTAGGTCTTGAAAACCAAACCCTTGCGAACCACATAGTTCAATTCGCCGCTCTTGACACCCTCGCCAAAGACGAAGTAGAAGCGGAAATAGAAGAATACCAAGAGGCCTACAACGACGATCAGGCCCAAAAAAGCACCAAACTTTCTCATAAGATTCTCTGTTTATAGTTTCAAAGATAGTAATTTTTACAAATAAAGCGACATTTTATAGAATAGTTCGACATAGTTGTCGATGCGGTCGTTACCCAGGAAAACCGCCACCAGCTCCTTCTTGGGGTCGAGGAAGACCACCTGCCCGAATACGCCCAGCGCGTAGTAGCAGTCGGTGGCGATGCGGAGCGTCCAAAGACCGTTCTTGCCCTGCGTGGCGACGATGCGGTCGAACGCCACACCCTGCCTTTGGTGGATGCGGAGCATCATATCCGAAAGCTCGTCGGTCGTAAATTCACGCTTTCCGTCGCACTTCACACCGACCGAAACGGCTCGCCACGAGTTGGTGTAGTAACCACCGTTTTCGAGGGCACGCGGGGTGGATAGCGAACGGTCGATCCACGCCTCGGAGAGGAGCTTTTGGCCGTCAATCACGCCCCGTCGGAGGTACAGACGACCCCAACGAGCCAAGTCGCGCGGGTTGGTCGAGATACCGCCATAGGCCTTGGCCATGCGGTGGGTGTAGTCGTCGAGGTTGATCAGCGCGTAGCGCTCCATGCCGAGCGGTTGCCAGAGCCACTCCGAAGCCAAGTCGGCGTAGCGACGTTCGGTTGCCCGCTCCAAAACCGCTCCCAAGATGGCCGTTGCCATCGACGAGTATTCGAACCGTGTGCCCGGCTCCTCCTTGAACTTTTGGCGACGGATCTTGCCCATGATGTTGCGCCCGTAGTGCAGGCGCGCCATGGCCGAGAGGGGATTGGGGCTGTAGTTCTCGTTGAAGGCCAACCCCGAACGCATATCGAGCAGGTGGGCAACCGTAAGGCGCTCGAACTCCTCGGCTCTCTTTTTCAGCTCGGGGAGGTACTCCGTCACGGGATCATCGACCGAGCGGATGTAGCCGCGATCAATGGCCATACCGATAAGGGTCGAGGTGATCGACTTCGAGATCGAGAAGATGGTCGAGTGTTTGTCGGGGCCTACATCGCCTCGATAGTGCTCCAATAGGATCGTGTCATGTCGCACGATAACCACACCGGCCGAGGGGTGTTTGCTGTCGAGTGTATCGATCGTCTGCCGCAGGGTCATCGGCTCTTGGGCGTAGGCTCTGATGCGCAGTGTATCGAGCACCGAGGATTCGGCCACGGCAAAGCGGAAAGGCTCTACGGCCGGACGGATCGTGTCGGTGGGGAAGGTCTTGAAGTCGTCGATACCCTCCGCGCCGTGTCCCACGAAGCGGTAGGCGATGCAACTCTGCATTGCAACGGCCACAAAGAGCACCCACAACAGATTAAGCCTCCTGCTTTGCATCGTTTGTCTGCGTTTGGTTTGTATTCGGTTTGCGGTTGCGGCCGCCATGATGACGGCGACGGCGATCCTTCGTGCCGCGGTTACCCTCGCCACGATTTCCCTCGTTGCGTGCGCCCTCGGTTGCTTGAGCACCCTCACGTTTGTCACCCTCGCGCTTGCCGCCTTCGCCTTTTCCGCGACCACGGCCACGACCGCCTCCCTTGCGCCCGCGCCCGCGACCCTTGCCGCCACGGCCATCCGAGGGCTTGTATTCGGGACCTTCCATCCCTTCGGGAAGCGTACGCTTCGGCACTTCGCGCTCGATGAACTTTTCGATCTGGTAGAACTTCGACTGCTCCTCCTCGTTGACAAAGGTGATCGCAGCACCCGTAGCCGCCGCGCGGGCCGTGCGCCCGATGCGGTGGATGTAATCTTCGGGGTCGTGCGGTACGTCGTAGTTGATCACCAGCGCAATATCCTCGATGTCGATACCGCGTGCCACAATATCCGTAGCCACCAGAATCTTCACCTTGCCGTTCTTGTAGTTGAGCATCACCTCCTCGCGCTTGGGCTGATCCAGGTCGGAGTGCATCGGTGCCACATCGAGGTGCATCCGTTTGAGCGTATGGGCCAGCTCCTTGACCTTCTGCTTCGAGGAGGAGAAGATGAGCGCCTTCGAGTCGGTCGGCTCGCGGAAAAGCTCCTGCACGAGCTTCAGTTTCTGCGTCTCGTAGCAGACGTAGGCCGACTGGTCGATCGCCTCGTTGGGTTTCGAGATGGCGATATTGACCTCTACGGGGTTGCGCAGAATCGTCTTGGCCAGCTCGCGGATCTTCGGGGGCAGGGTAGCCGAGAAGAGCAACGTCTGTCGCTCCTTGGGAATGTAGGAGATGATCTTCAGGATATCCTCCGCAAAACCCATGTCGAGCATACGGTCTGCCTCGTCGAGAATCAGGTAGCTTACGTTCGAGAGGTCGATGCCGCTGTTTTGCAGGTGCGAAATCATGCGCCCGGGGGTAGCAATCACCACATCCGAGCCCATGCGCATACCGCGCTTCTGCACATCCCAGCCCTTGCCGTCGCCACCGCCATAAACCACCGTTGTCGAGACGGGCAGGTAGTACGAGAAGCCTTGGAATTGCTGGTCGATCTGCTGTGCCAACTCGCGCGTGGGGACAATGATGAGCGCCTTCACAACGTTGTCGGGGTTGCCCTCCAGCAGCAGGCGGTTCAAAAGGGGCAGGGTATAGGCGGCCGTCTTTCCCGTGCCCGTTTGGGCACAGCCGATCAGGTCGTGCCCCTCCAGAATGACGGGAATCGTATGCTCCTGCACGGGGGTCATCTCCTCGAAGTTCATGTCCCAAAGGCCGTCCAGGATCTCGTCTTCTAAATCTAATTCGTCAAATCGCATAAATTTCAGTTTCTTACTTTAACTCCTCACCAAAGAGGGTTGCCGAGGTGCAGTCCGTCACACGGACACGGACATAGTCGCCCGCCTTGTGGTCGCCACGGTCGAAAATGACGACCTTGTTTTGCGACGTGCGGCCGAAGAGTTGCTCTCGGTTACGACGCGACTCGCCCTCGACCAGGACTTCGAACTCCTTGCCCACATCGCGGCGGTAGCTCTCCAAGCCCAGCTCGTTTTGCAGGGCGATGATCTCCTGCAGGCGACGCGACTTCACCTCGTCGGGCACGTCGTCGCCCAGGTGGCGCTGGGCAAAGGTGCCCGGACGCTCCGAGTATTTGAACATGAAGGCAAAGTCGTAACCCACCTCGCGCATGAGCGACAAAGAGGCTTGGTGCTCCTCCTCCGTCTCGCCCGCAAAGCCGGCTATCAGGTCGGTCGTGATGGCACAGTCGGGCATATAGCGACGAATGGCGGCGATGCGATCCAGGTACCACTCGCGGGTGTATTTGCGGTTCATGCGCTCGAGCATCGTCGTTGAACCCGATTGGGCGGGCAGGTGGATGGCACGGCAGATGTTGGGTTTCGAGGCCATCACCTCCAAGAGGCGATCGCTCATATCCTTCGGGTGCGACGTGGCGAAGCGAACACGCAGCAGGGGCGAAATCTCCGCCACTCGACGCATCAACTCCGGGAAATCCACCTCGCCCCAGCGGTAGGAGTTTACGTTCTGACCCAGGAGCGTCACCTCGCGGTAGCCGTTCTCGAAGAGCGTGCGTGCCTCCTGAAGAATCGTCTCGGCATCGCGGCTGCGCTCGCGTCCGCGCGTGTAGGGCACGACGCAGTAGGAGCAGAAGTTGTTGCATCCGCGCATGATGGCGATAAAGGCGCTCACGCCGTTTTTGTCGATGCGCACCGGCGCGATCTCGGCGTAGGTCTCCTCCGTCGAGAGGAGGACATTGACCCCCTTTTGACCCGCTTCGGCACTGCGCACGAGGTTCGGCAGATCGCGGTAGGCGTCGGGACCGGCTACCAAATCGACGCCCGTTTCGGGCTTCAGAAGCACCTCGTTCAGGCGCTCGGCCATGCAACCGACAATGCCGACCACCAGGCTCGGCTTCCGCTTTTTCAACCGACGCATCTCCGAAAGGCGTCCCCAAATGCGTTGCTCGGCATTGTCGCGGATCGAGCAGGTATTGATCAAAATGACATCGGCCTCGGCCTGCTCCTCTGTGTAGATGTAGCCGTGCTGTTGGAGGATCGAGATGATCAGCTCCGTATCACCCACGTTCATCTGACAACCGTAGGTCTCGATAAAGAGTTTGCGACCCTCGCCCGTGAGCGGTCGTAGTTGGTTATATTGTACAGTATCCAATTTCATCTGATTTTGAACTCTAAATTCTAAATTTTGAATTTGTAATTTCAGGTTATTCGGCCTGAATGGCATCGTCCTCGGGGAAAGACTTAAAGCCCTCACCGTAGGTATCGTAGGCATCGGTCACCACGACAAAGGCGCGGGGGTCGATGTGTTTGATCTCGTGTTGTACGCGACGTACCTCCTTTTGGCTCACGACCAGGAAGATCATGTCGCGCTCGGCATCGGTGTACATACCGCGGGCGCGGATGTAGGTGGCGCTGCGCTCCAGATCCTCCAGGATGAACTTCTTGAGCGGTTCGTGGTGGTCGGAGATAATAAAGAGGAGCTTGTCGTATGAGGCACCGTCGAGCATATAGGCCAGAACACGCGACGAGGCGTAGATAATCAGCAGCGAGTAGATCGTCAGGAGCCATCCCGAGGGGTCAGGTTCGCCGACAAAGAGGCCGAAACCGATCACCAAAAGACCCGCCATGACGACGAATCCGTCGGCGTAGAGAATGCCGTTCGAGAACTTGATGCCGCAATACTTGTTCAGGAGCATGGCCACGATGTCCGTACCGCCCGTCGTAGCCTGCTGGCGCACGACGATGCCCATACCGACTCCGATGAGGATCGAACCCAGCAGACCGGCCACCAGCAGATCGCCCGAGAGGTTGAGGTTGCCACCCAGCAGGAGGGCCGGATCGAGCGACTCGACAGCCGCTTCGTTGGGATAGACCAGCGTGGTGAGCAGGTTCATGAAGCCGGGCGTATAGGCCGCTGCCGCGATGGTACGCGCCCCGAACTTACCGCCAAAGATGATCAGGGCGGTAATCATCAACGGGATGTCGAACATATAACCGAACGTACCCACCTGGATCGAGGGGAAGATGTTGTGCAGGACGACAGCCATGCCATATACGCCACCCGGAACAAAGTTGTAGGGGTTGATAAAGAGCACGAAGGCCGTACCCATAATGCTGCAACCGAGGAAGATCAGGAGCCACGAGCGGATCGTGGACCAGACATTAGTCGTAGTCAAAAAGTTTTTCATGCCGTTTTTTGCCCGATAAGACGGGCGTACTTATTATATATAATAATCGACAAAGATACGATTTTTTGGCGAAAAAGGATGCCTTAGGCTTCTAATTTTTCGTCAAGCCTCTATTTTATGCCTGAATATGCCGTTTTTTATAAATTTTTTGTATCTTTGTCGCAAAATGTATATCAAAATACCATGATTTTAACCTATTATCTTATCACGACGCTGCTCGTGATTGCCTATCTGCTCGGCTCGATTCCGAGTGCGGTATGGATCGGAAAGAAGTATTATGGCATTGATATTCGCGAGCACGGATCGAAGAATGCCGGTACGACCAATATGTTGCGCGTGCTGGGTCGCCGTGCCGCCATCCCCGTCTTTGCACTCGACTTTTTGAAGGGCTTCGTGGCCGTGACGATTATCGACCTGGTGAAATACGACGACGTTTTTGCCTATGCTCCCAACGAAAATTGGTTCTATGTCCTGCGCTTTGCGGCGCTCTTCTGTGCTGTGCTGGGGCATGTTTTCCCCATCTTTGCCGGCTTCCGTGGCGGTAAGGGTGTGGCAACGCTCGTCGGTGGTGTGGTGGCTGTCAATGCTCCGCTCGTGTTGCTCTGCACCGGTGTGTGGCTCATCGTGCTGATGATCTCGCACTACGTTTCGCTGGCGTCGATGGTGGCCGGTGTCTGCTATCCGATCTTTACGCTTACCTCGCCCAAGGTGGGTCATCTGCCTCCGTTTATCGTGTTCTCGTTTGTGGTGGCTGTCTTGTTGATCTACACCCACCGCAAGAATATCAAGCGACTGAAGGAGGGTACCGAGTCGAAGATCTACATTTGGAAGCCCCGCAAGGTGCGCCTCGAGGAGCAGGAGCGCAAAAACCGCGAACGCGAAAACGAAACCCTGGAGGAGGCTGTGGAGGAACTTGTCGAGGAGTTCGTTGAGGACAACAAAGAGGATTAACACATTAAACTACATATCCCAATGCAAGAGAATGTAATTAAGATTTTTGAGAACAGTTTTCGTGAAAATCGTGAGATGTCGGCTCTGACCGACTATTTCAAGGGCGAAACGTTCTCCTACTACGAGCTGGCCAAGGAGATTGCCAAGTTGCATCTGCTCTTCAAGGAGGCCGGCATCAAACGAGGCGACAAGATCGCTCTGATCGGTCGCAACAACCCCCGTTGGTGTATCACCTGGTTGGCTACGGTGACCTACGGCGCGGTGATCGTTCCGATTCTTCAGGACTTTGCTCCGACGGATATTATCCACATTATCAACCACTCGGAGAGCCGTCTGCTGTTCCTCGGTGACAACTATTGGGACAACATCGAGCCTGATCAGATTAAGGAGATCGAGGCCGCATTCTCGCTGACCGATTTCCACGCCATCTACGAGCGTAAGGGCGAGAAACTGACCACGTTTCAGAAGGATATCAAGAAGAACTACCGTGCGGCCTATCCGCTGGGCTTCAACGTCGAGGATATCAAGTATGTCGAAGTCGATGACGACGATCTGATGCTTCTGAATTATACGTCGGGTACGACCGGCTACTCGAAGGGTGTGATGCTGACCTGTGAGAATATCACGGGTAACGTATTGATGGCCTTCGAGGCGATGAACCCCGAAACGGGCGAGTACTACTTCCAGAAGGGCTATCGCATCCTTTCGTTCCTGCCTTTGGCACACGCCTTCGGTTGCGCCTTCGACTTCCTGGCCGCCATGGCGCGCGGTCTGCACGTCACGCTGCTTGGTAAGATGCCCTCGCCGAAGATCCTGATTGAGGCGCTGGGTAACGTGCGCCCGAATGTGATTCTGGCCGTGCCTCTGATCCTGGATAAGATCTACCGCAAGCAGATTCTGCCGATGCTCGAGAAGGGTCCGATGTCGATTGCCATGAAGATTCCTCTGCTCAATACGGCTATCTACTCGGTGATTCAGAAGAAGTTGATGGACACGTTCGGCGGCCAGTGCTCGATCTTTATCGTGGGTGGTGCTCCGATGAATCAGGAGACCGAGGCCTTCCTGCGCAAGATCAACTTCCCGCTCACGGTGGGCTACGGCATGACCGAGTGCGGCCCGCTGATCAGCTTCACCCCCGCACCGGAGTATAAGTCCTCGTCGTGCGGTCGCTACATTTCGGCTCGTCTGGAGTGTAAGATCGACTCGGACGATCCGGAGAAGGTGGCCGGTGAGATTTTGGTGCGCGGTGGCCACGTCATGAAGGGCTACTACAAGAATCCCGAGGCTACGAAGAAGGTGCTCGAGAAGGATGGTTGGTTGCACACGGGCGACATGGGTACGATGGATCCCGATGGTACGCTCTACATCCGCGGTCGCTCGAAGACGATGATCCTCTCGGCCAATGGTCAGAATATCTACCCCGAGGAGATCGAGGATCAGCTCAACAATATGTATATGGTCTTGGAGTCGCTCGTGCTGGATGCGGGTGGCGGTCGCCTCAAGGCGCTCGTTGTGCCTGACTACGAGCTGGCCGAGAAAGAGGGCGTCAAGAAGGAGGATCTGGACGGCATCATCCAGAACAATATGAAGGAGCTGAACAAGCAGCTGGCTGCTTATCAGCGTCTTGCTGAGGTGGTGCTCTATCCGAAGGAGTTCGAAAAGACCCCGAAACGTTCGATCAAGCGTTATCTGTACGATACGACACTGCTCAACAAGTAAAAAAACTCCGGCCGAAGAGGTCGGAGTTTTTGTTAGAGGAAAGAGGAAAGAGGAAAGAGGAAAGAGGAAAGAGGAAAGAGGAAAGAGG
>CAYOEE010000042.1:0-10304 GCA_964402935.1 uncultured Alistipes sp.
CTGCACCTCATAGACCTCACGGGCGTTGTATTGCAGGTTGCGCCCCGTCTTGTAGCGCAGGTTCGACGAAGTCTCCCGATCGCCCGTCACACGGACCGGATTATCGACTCGGATCGTACCGTGGTCCGAAGTGATGATCACCGTATGACCGCGCTCGGAGAGGAGCTTGAGAATCGTGTAAAGGTCCGAATGTTCGAACCAGGAGCGGGTAAGCGAGCGGAAAGCTGCTTCGTTTTCGGTCAATTCGCGCACCACGTCCGTCTCGGTGCGTGCGTGCGAGAGGATGTCGAGGAAGTTATAGACGATGACCGAGAAGTCGGCCTCATAGACACGACGAATATTCTCGACGAGCTTGCGACCCTGCTCGGGGCGGACGAGCTTATCGAAGGTCATCTTCCACGTCTTGCCGCTCTGAGCCATCAGGCGGCGCAGGAACTCCTCCTCGTATTGGTTTTTGCCGCCCTCCTCGTTGTCGTTGAGCCATTTTCCGGGCATCAGGCGGTCGATGGCGCGGGGCATCAGACCGGCAAAGAGGGCGTTGCGGGCATACTGGGTAGCCGTGGGCAGGATGGCGCAATAGAAGTCGTCCTGCGCTACGTCGTAGTAACCGCGCAACATCGACGAGATGGCGCGCCACTGGTCGTAACGGAAGTTGTCGATCAAGAGCAACGTCGTCTTCTCGTGCTCCTCCACAATGGGAAAGATCGAGGAGCGCATCAGGGTGTGCGACATCTGCGGAGTTGCCTCGTCGCGGTGGTTGATCCAATGGTAGTAGTTGCGCCTTACGAACTTCGAAAAGGCCTGGTTGGCCTCGTTCTTCTGGTAGGAGAGAATCTCTTTGACGCTCTGGTCGGTCGAACCCTCCAGCTCGATCTCCCAATTGGTCAGGCGGCGGTAGAGCGAGCACCAATCCTGGAACGTCTCGGCCATCTGCAACGAGGTGGAGAGGCGTCCGAATTCCGACCGATAGTCGGCCGTCGTCTGCTCCGTGACGAGCTGTTGCTGGTGGACATTTTTCTTGATCGAGAGCAGCACCTGGTTCGGATTGACGGGTTTGATGAGGTAGTCGGCAATCTTCGAACCGATGGCCTTGTTCATGATATTCTCCTCCTCGCTCTTCGTGACCATGATCACGGGCGTTGTCGGGCGCACCTCCTTGATTTTGGGCAGCGTCTCAAGACCCGTCATACCGGGCATCATCTCGTCCAAGATGATCAGATCATACGACCCCTCGGCGGCCATGTCGATTGCGTCATAGCCGTTGTTGCAGGTATCCACCTCATAGCCCTTGCTGTTGAGAAACAGCAGGTGGGGTTTGAGGAGCTCCACCTCGTCATCTACCCAAAGAATTTTTACCATAGCGTGTGTGGTTATCAGTGACAAATGTAGTTATTTTTCCTCTCAAACGCAAAATCGCACCGTTTTATTGAGCCGTGAGCCAAAACTCGTGCCTTAAAAACGCCGTGCACGCTACGACCGAGGCTACGACCGCCAGCAGTTGGAGAGCGACTCGATCTCGTCCGAAAGGCGGTTCAGCTCGCGCTCGAGGTGGGCGCGGGTGATCGTTGCATAGATCTGCGTCGTGCGGATCGAGCTATGGCCGAGCAGTTTCGAGATCGCCTCGATGGGCATCCCGTGCGAGAGGGCGAGGGTCGTGGCAAAGGTGTGGCGCGCCGCATGAAAGGTCACCCGCTTTTCGATGCCGCAACGACGCATCAGTTGCGCCAGACAACGGTTGCACCAGCTGTTGCTCGGCAGGGGGAAAATCACCCCGCAATGATCCTCCGGAAGGTACTTTTCGAGAATCATGACCGCCACATCGAACAGGCGTACCTGCACCTGCGAGCCGGTTTTATGACGCGCCAGCTCGATCCAACGATGGTCGCCCAACTGCGAAATATTGGCCGCCGTGAGACGCTTCAGGTCGATGAACGAAAGCCCCGTAAAACAGCTGAAGAGAAAGACATCTCGCACCAGCTCGAGCATCGGCTCTGCAATTTCGAGTGCCATCAACGCCCGCAACTCCCCCTCGCTAAGGTAGGTACGCTGCACAAACTCGTTGCTCAGACGGTAATCGACAAAGGGATCATCGACCGAAATTCCCTGCCGACGCGCCCAAAGGAGGATATGTTTCAAAGCCGTGAGATAGACCCAGGCGGTATTGCGCCTGAGGGTCGTATCGCTGAGCAGGTAGCGATGAAAGGCGGTGATAAAATCACGATTCAGGGCCGCGAGCGAGAGATCCTGCACCGACCAGTACTGCGTGAGAAAGCGCTCCAGATGCAGCTGCAAACTCTGATACTTGTAGAGCGTCGAAGAGCTGCGATCCACCCCCACACGCCGCTTGAAAGCCTCGTTGTGCAGTTCGACGAGTTGCAACAACCTCATTCGGCCGGTGGTCGAGAGAAAGAATTTGTCGCGCACCTCGTCGGGAGTCGGTGTTCCACCCTTGACAAGCAGGGCATCATAGGCGGCCAGCAACCCCAGGCGAAGCCGATCCAGCTCACCGTTGATGCGCACCATCTCCATCGAGCGCCCCATGGCACGATGTTGCTCCACATCCCAGGCCGCAGGTCGCAACGTCATGTGCGTGGAAAATTGCGTTCGGCTTCCACCGATCGAGATACGCCCCATAATCGGCACCTCGCCGCTCTTGAGAGGCGCACTTCGCTTGATGTAGAACGAAATATGACAACCGTTTTTCATTGCGATAACTTTTAGACGACGGGCGACATTGCCCGCCCATAACGAAGTTACCGAAAAATTTAGAAAAAGCGTTGAAAAATTTAGAATTACTGACTTTTTAAGAGCCATGACCGCCTTCAATGAGGCAACAGAGGCAACCGGGACCACTGAGGCCACTAAGCCCGAAAACCCTAATTTTGAATCCTGAATTCTACATTTTGCATAAAAAAAACCGCTCCCCGAAATCGGGAAGCGGTTTGAAATGATCGTTTGAACAATTTACTTGATCTCACGCTTGCTCCAAGTCATCGTCAGCGGTACACGCTGCATCGACTTGAGCATACCCTGACCGTTGAACGAAGCCTTTGCCGAAGCTACAGCCTCCTCAACAGCCTCCGTCGAGAGGCGGTTCGACGTTACATAGGTCTCCGAGCCGTAGATGTTCTTACCATAGGCAACAACAATCAGCTCCATGCCCGACGGCAGACCGCTAAATCGAAGAACGAGACCACCATCGTTGACGTAACCATCAATGTACTCAGCGGGCAGTGCATCCTCACCATTCGGATCGGGATCAACGAAGGCCTCCAAGCCGTAGCCCTGAGCCTGGTACATATCAAACGATGCGGTATCCCACAATGCGAAGCTGCAATTCTCAATCTCGGTACCAACCACACCAATTGCAACCGTATTGGTGTTGTTGTAAGTATCATTAGCCTCCCAGAATTGGGTGTAGGGGAAGAGGTAAGCCACCAGTTCGCAAGCAGGAAGCTCAGCACCGCAACCGGCGAAGTAGAAGGCTACAGCCACAGCGCTCTCAACCTGAGCAACACCGTTGGCATCGTAGGGAACAACTACAGCCGTTACCTGACCGGCCTCCATAGGCTCCGTACCGGTAACCGTGCAAGCACCCTCAACCAGGTTGGTCAGCGTAGGCTCGGCAACGATCTCCTCAACTACCGCAGCGTAATCAGCCGTCACATCACCTGCCACGAACTTAACACCTACGGCAGCCACATCGGCACCACCGACTACATTCACAACCGGCATAGCCTGACCCGACTTATCGGCAACGTGGCCATTGGCAGCAACCTCCAACGAGAAGTCGGTCAGCACAGCTCCCGGCAGTGCGATACGGAACAAACCGCTTGCGTTGCCATAAAGCATCCACTCACCCCCCGAATAAATCTCAAGGGCAATCAACAGGCCCTCAACGGGGAAGGTGATCACACCATTCTTCAGCGTACCGTATGCAGCCGTACCCACGATGACATCACCATACACCCCCGGGTACCAGTCCACACCAAGGCCCTGAACGGGAATAACGACCTTATCAGGATCAGCAATCTTAACCACGAAATACTTATCCTCCTCTACATAATCACCCGGCTCGTTGTAGGGATAGAGCGACGTGTAAGCATTCTTAAGGAAGATGTAACCCGGCTGGTTCGTATTCTCATAGATCTCAACCTCCCACTCTACGCTCACAACGCTGGTAAAGAGTGAAGCAAAGATATCGTCACGAATCAGACCGGTACCCAGCAGTACATACGGTTCGGGAACATTCACCGTCAGAGTCACTTCCGACATACCGTAAGGAGTGGTCATCGTCGGATCATCCAACGTCAGCGCCAGCTCATAAGTAGCACCTTCAGTCAGCGTTGCCAAATCGAAGTCCACATTCAAGGTAGCCTCCTTCTGCCCAGCGGCAAAATCAACATAAGCGGGAATCGAGAACAAATCGCCATACGACTCCTCAGCAGCCGTCATAACAACGGGAATGCTGCACGCTTCGGTTGCATCAGCACGCAAAACTCGAACCTGTACCTTCTCGGCGGCGGAGCTAAGAATAAACTCCGTCTGAGTATTCTGCGCAAAATATACCTGCGGGCCCTCGGCAACTTCACCGGGTGCGTAATCATCGCTATCCGAGCAAGCGGCAAAGCCGAATGCCACAGCGACTACCGTCAACAGGTAAGCGTATTTTTTCAACATTTTCATAGTTGTCAGTTTTTTATGGTTAAGACATTACTCGATCACTCGATCAACCGTGTCGGTCGGATTCGGGTTGTTCATGTTGTCAAGTGCCGGATTCGAGTTTGCCTCCGTATAGGGAATTACCAGGTTCCACCAAGGAGCTACACCGTCCAACTCAAAGCGAGCATCCTCGACATGGCAGTTCGTATTGGCCTTGTGGATACCAAGCTCCAAACGCTTGCAATACCAGAAGGGAATACCCTCACCCCAGAACTCGATACGCGCCTGCTTGGCAACCTCCTTCTGGAAGGCAGCAAAATCACGCGATGTGCAGCTATAGGTCGGCTGACGATGGCTCTGCATGAAGCTGTTCAGCGCATTGATACCATTCTGAAGGTTCGCAGCACCCAAAGCCTCAGCCTCGATCAGGTACATCTCCTCAACACGCATCATCGGAACGTCAACGGCGTTACCAACCGTAATATCGGTATACTGACCCTGACCCGGACGGAACTTGATCGAACCATAAGCCTTCGTCTTGTCCGTACCCTTGTAGGTAGCAAGGAACCAATCCTTATAGTCGGGACGAGGGCTCTGGTAAGCATAGTAGTCGAAGAAACCGGGGTCGAGCCACGAGTGCTTACGGAAGTCGTCATCGGCGATCTCATTGTAGAGGTTCGAAACGATCGAACGACCCGTAGCATTACCGTAAACAGCGTAGTCGTTCTCGATCGACATGTGAGCGATGAACGAAACGATGTTCGACACCTGATCAGGGGTCTGACCCAGAGCCCACATCCAAGCGTTGTTCGACGTAGCCGAGTTGAAACCGTTGATCGGATCCTCCCACTGAGTCTGCGTCAAAGGCGTGCAGCCCGAAGCGTCGATAGCCTTGCGAGCATACTCGGCAGCGCTGGCGAAAGCACCATCAACACCGGCCGAACCACGCTCCAGGTAAGCACGAGCCAAAACACCATAAGCAACAGCCTGCGAAGGCATCGAAGCGTTAACCGGCTCGTAGCCCTCAAGCAGCGAAACAGCACGGTTCAGATCGGCAAAGATAACCTGCTCATAGATATCGGCTACCGTAGCACGGGGATTGTTAGCTGCCTGCTCGGGAGTCGTAGCCTCCGTTACAATCACGGGACCCAGACCAACGATTTCGCTGGGAATCTCGTAATTCTTCACCACGGGCGAAGTAGGAGCCTTAGGCTCGAACACACGTACCAAATCCAAATAGTACTGTGCACGATAGGTCAAAGCTATACCCAGGAATGCACGCTGATCAGCGTTCAGCTCCTCTTCAGGCGTACCGGCCAACGACGAAACCACATCATTACAGGTCTTGATCCAACGATAATAGTTGTACCAGAACTGATATACAGGCACATAGTTATTGGCCATAGCATAGTTCTGATCCCAGTAGTAGAACCAGTTGTAACCATCCTCACCACCAATAATCACATCACCCGAAAGGTGCGAGAGCGAAATCAGAACCGAAGGATAACCGAAATCCCAGTGGTAGCTGGCGTTAGCCATAACCTGAATCATACCGGTCGGGATCGAATTTACCATGGCCTCCAAAGCGACGGACGACTGACCAACCTGCTCTGCAGTAGCGTACTCGGTCGGGAAGGTCTCCTCGATACAGCTGTTAAGCATCAAAGGAGCCGTTACAGCCAATATTGCTTTATAAAATAATCTTTTCATAATCATTGCTTATTACCCGTTAGATATTAGAACTGGATGTTAAGACCACCCGAAATCGTGCGGATAGGCGAGTAGTTGGTGTAACCCGTTGTACCACTGATGCTGTAACGAGGATCAAAGCCCTGACGCTTCGACCAGTAGCCTACATTGTCACAAGCGACATAGATGCGAAGCTGGCTGACACCAAACTTGCTCGTGAACTTCTTCGGCAGGGTGTAACCTACCGTGATGTTCGACACGCTGAGGTACGAAGCATCCATCAGGAAGCGATCCGAAGTCTGCGACGTATAGTTGTCGCCGTGCTGGATACGCGGGATGTTCGACTCCTTGTTCTCAGGCGTCCAAGCCTTCAGAACATCGCGGTGATAAGCCGAACCGGTCATCGAACCGGTCGTCGAGCTCATAGCCGAAGCGTAACCCGAGTCATAAGCCTTACCACCAATCTGGTAAGCAAATGCGGCCGAAACATCAACACCGTAGAAGCTGAACGAGGTCGTGAAACCACCGAAGAGGTCGGGCAGCGACGACTCACCCAGGTACTCCGTAGCCTGCTGATAGTCCTTCGTGGTCTCGCGTGCGGTATAAGTCTCGTAGATAGGATCACCATTCGCATCTACAGCAGGCTTACCATCATCACCAACTTTCTGGATCGGATTGTTGTCTGCATCCAACTTCGTCTTCTCAACATCCTTCCACCACATCGACTCACCGGTCTCCTTATCTACACCGGCAAAGCTGCGCATATACCAAGTATAGTACGACAGGCCCTCACCGATGAAACGGGTACCACTGACGTAACCCTCATAACCATCGATCGTCTTGGTCTTCTTGCTGGGATCAAGATAGGTAATCTTGTTCTTGTAGTGCGACATATTCAGCGTCACATCCCACTTGAAGTTCTTCTTGTTGATCGGCGTAGCGTGCAGGTCGATCTCGAAACCGGCATTGCGCATATCACCGACGTTAGCATAGTAACCGGTGTAACCCGACGAAGGAGCTACCGAGAACCAGAAGAGCATATCGGTCGTCTCACGGTTGAAGTACTCTACCGTACCACCGAGGCGGCCACCAAAGAGCTCGAAATCAGCACCAATGTTCATATTTGTATTGGTCTCCCAGGTAATCTCCTTGTTACCCTTCGAGCCGAAGACAACAGCCAATGCACCGCTCGAGTTCTGGATCGAATACTGATCCGTGTAGAGGTAGCTACCGATGTTGTCGTTACCCTGCTGACCATACGAAGCCTTCAGCTTCAACATATCAACCCAATCAGCCCCAAACCAAGCCTCACGGTTGATAACCCAGGCAGCCGAAGCCGACCAGAAGTTACCCCAGCGGTTATCGGGGTGGAAACGCGACGAAGCGTCACGACGGTACGAACCCGACAGGTAAATGCGCTCGTCGTAGTTATACTCGGCACGCGAGAAGAAACCCTCGTTGTTGTACTTCGAATCAGCCGAGTAGGAGCTCTGCGTATCAACAATCGAACCGCTCAACTCCAAGTTGTTGGTCGAGAACATGTTGGTCTTGCTACCCGACAGAGCGTAACCGAAACGCTTGTAGAACTCGTGACCAACCATCACGCTCAAATTGTGAACATCATTGAACGTATGGCTGTAGTTCAACAGCTGCTGCGAGTTGATCTCGAAAGTACGGCTGTGGTTCACATATACATAACCACCGCTACCGGCCCACTGACCATAGTAGGGGTTATACATACGGTTCGTGCGGTACTCATCCAAGCTGGCACCGAAATTAACCGTAGCCTTCAAATCCTCATAGATCTGGAAATCAGCAAAAGCCGTACCATTGAAGGCGTTACCGTTAATACGGTTCTGGTCGAGCTGGATAGCTGCCAAAGCGTTCGAGTTCGAGAAGTTGGGACGACCCAGGTTGGCGTTGTCACCACTACCGTAGTCGTACATCAGCAGACCATTCTTATCGTACATGATATTACCCTCACCATCACGCACATAAACCGGATAGATAGGAGCCATCGTATTGGCAAAAGCAAAGACGTTCACCGTCGAGTTCGACGACGACTCATCCGACAGATACGAGGTCTCGTAGTGCGAGAACGAAGCGTTCATACCTACCTTCAGCCACTTCTTGGCCTGATAGTCGGCCTTCAAACGAGCCGAATAACGCTGGAACTGCGAGTTCTCAACGATACCCTTGTTGTCCAGGTAACCCATCGAAGCATAGAAGTTGGCACGATCCGTAGCGGCCGAAACATTGACATTGTACTCCTGACGAAGCGTCGTCTTGTAAGCCTCATCAATCCAATCGTCGGGCTGGAGCCAGTAGTCCTGACCATTGTAGGTCACCTTGCGACCCTCCGTAGCGTTGGGGTTGAACTTACCATTCGAGCCAATCAGGAACTCACCCTCGGGAACCGTGTAGGTGATGTAACCCAGACCACCACTACCCGTCTGACCCAACGTGTTGTTGGCACGAACGTGTGCATCGGCAGCCGAAAGACCGTTATCCATGTAATAACGATAGAGCGAGCCATAGTGTGCCTCATAGTACTCACGCGGATCCTCAATGTAATCGTAGAGCTGCGTAGCACGCGAGTTTACACCCCACTTAGCGTCGAGCGTAACCGTAGCCTCACCAATCTTGGCCTTCTTGGTCGTGATCATGATCACACCGTTTGCACCACGAGCACCATACAGAGCCGACGAAGCAGCATCCTTCAGCACCGTCAACGAGGCGATATCAGCCGGGTTGATCAGGTTCAGGTCACCGTCGTAAGGCATACCATCCACTACATAGAGCGGCTGCGAACCTGCCGAAATCGACGAAATACCACGGATGTTAATCGTAGGCTGAGCCGTAGGATTACCCGACGAGCTCGTTACCTGGACACCGGCTGCAGCACCGGCCAGAGCCTGTGCGACATTCGAAACCTGACGCTTCGCAATATCCTCCGACTTTACCACCGAAGCCGAACCCGTAAAGGCATCCTTCTTCGAGGTACCAAAGGCTACCACAATCACATCGTCGATTGCCTGAGAATCCTCATGCAACGTAACGGCGAGAGTCGTCTTACCGGCAATAGCCACCGTCTCGGTCTGGTAACCGATGAACGAAACCTGCAGCGATCCATTGGCCGGAGCCGACAGCACGAAATCACCATTCGCACCCGTCGTCGTACCGGTCGTGGTACCAACCACAATCACCGTCGCACCTGCGATCGGCTGACCATCGCCGCCTACAACTGTACCAGAAACCTGCTTGTTCTGAGCAATCGCCATTGCGAAGACACTCAAAACAGCCACTAACGATAGTACAAGTTTTCTTACCATAAGCGTTAATTTTAAAGTGTTTTTTGAATAAAAAGTTCACCGACAAAGGTATGCAATAAAAAAATAATTTACAAATTGATTCCTAAAAAAATTAACAAACGTGACACTTCGCGTATAAAACGGCCAAAACCGTGGTATTTCGTCGCATTTATACAACATATTGCTTACAATTTATAACCTCGCTTTTCTCCAAAAAGACGTTTTGATAAAATAATATGAGGAGGCCTGAAAGTCAGCCCAAAAGGGCAAACAGCACCGTTATACCTATATATAATATACAACGAAACTTTTAGACCAATTTCTGCACTTTTTCAGCACAATCTCTCGCTGCGGACGGATTTCGGGGCGAATCATCAAGTTGCTTTCTATTACTTTTCACACGACCAAACGCCTCCATAAGCGGTTTTCGGGAGGCAAAAACGCCTTGATTCAGTCTTCTAAAAATCCCGCGAGAAAACATTCTAAAGGCCCTCCGGATGCTTTTTTTAATTTTTTTTAGCGGAAATTTTGCAGATATGAAAAATATGTCTACCTTTGCATCACCAAAAACGATGGTGCCATAGCTCAGTTGGTAGAGCAACGGACTGAAAATCCGTGTGTCCCCGGTTCGACTCCTGGTGG
>CAYOEE010000043.1:0-10298 GCA_964402935.1 uncultured Alistipes sp.
TCGCACGGTCTATGAGTACCCCTATACGCCGGAGAATTTCCCCTGGTTCTACGACAAGGAGCTGTGGATCAAGTACCTCGATATGCTGGTGGCGAACCGCATGAACTCGGTCTATCTGTGGAACGGTCACCCCTTCGCTTCGCTCGTCAAGTTGGAGGATTACCCCTTCGCCGTGGAGGTCGATGACGAGACCTTCAAGCTCAACGAGGAGATGTTCTCGTTCATTACGCACGAGGCCTCGAAGCGTGGTATCTTCGTGATTCAGATGTTCTACAACATCCTCCTCTCGAAGCCCTTTGCCGAGCACTACGGCATCAAGACGCAGGATCGCAACCGTCCGATTACGCCCCTGGTGGCCGACTATACGCGCAAGAGCATTGCTGCCTTTGTGGAGCACTACCCGAATGTGGGTCTGTTGTGCTGCCTGGGTGAGGCCATGGCTACCTATGAGGATGATGTGGAGTGGTTTACGAAGGTCGTCCTGCCGGGTGTGAAGGATGGTCTGAATGCCCTGGGTCGCACGGACGAGCCTCCCGTATTGCTGCGTGCACACGACACGAACTGCAAGATGGTGATGGATGCCGCCCTGCCGATCTACAAGAACCTCTACACGATGCACAAATATACCGGCGAGTCGCTGACGACCTATACGCCGGGTGGCCCATGGGGTCAGGTGCACAAGGAGTTGAGTGCACTCGGCTCGACCCACATTTCAAACGTGCATATTCTGGCCAACCTGGAGCCTTTCCGCTGGTCGTCGCCCGACTTTACGCAGAAGACCGTGCAGGCGATGCACGATGTCCACGGTGCGAATGCCCTGCACCTCTATCCGCAGGCCTCGTATTGGGATTGGCCCTACACGGCCGATAAGCTCGCCGATGGCGGACGCCTTGAGCAGCTCGACCGCGATTGGGCTTGGTACAAGGCGTGGGGTCGCTACGCCTGGGATTGCCGTCGTGACCGCACGGAGGAGATCGCCTATTGGGATCGCATCTTTGGTGAGTGCTACGGCGTAAGCCCGAAGCAGGGTGCCGCGATCCGCGAGGCCTTTGAGGAGGCGGGTGAGATTGCCCCCAAGACGTTGCGTCGTTTCGGTATCACGGAGGGCAACCGTCAGACACTCCTGTTGGGTATGTTCTGCAGCCAGCTCGTGAATCCCTATAAATATACGGTCTATCCGGGCTTCTACGAGAGCTGCGGCCCTGCCGGTGAGAAGCTCATCGAGTGGGTCGAGAAGGAGTGGAAAAATCAGCCTCACGTTGAGAACGGCGAGTTCCCGCTCGATATCGTCGAGCAGTGCGTTGCCCACGGTGATAAGGCTGTCGAGGCCATCGACCGCGTGAAGCCGCGCACGAACAAGGAGGAGTTTGCTCGCCTGAAGAACGACATCTACTGCTACCGCGCCTTTGCCTATGCTTTCCATTGGAAGGTCAAGGCGGCTCGTGAGGTGCTGAACTACCAGTGGAGCAAGGAGATCAAGTACCTCGATGCGGCTGTGCCCCTGTTGGAGAAGAGCCTCGAGTGGTATCGCACGCTGGTTGATCTGACCAAGGACAGCTACCTCTATGCCAACAGTATGCAGACCCAGCAGCGTCGTATCCCGATCAGCGGTGCCGATGCCAAGAACAAGACCTGGGAGGAGCTGCTTCCCCACTACGAGCATGAGTACGAGGCGCTGAAGGCCAATATCGAGATGTTGAAGAACAGCGATCAGAGTGCCGAGGTGGAGGTGCTTCCTGCCACGAATGTCGATATCAAGCTCCAAGGTGTTTGGCAGCGTGTGAATTACGGCGAGGGCATTTCGCCCTTCTCGGATCGCAAGGAGCTGACCGTCGAGGCGCTGGCCCCCGAGCTGAAGGGGCTGAAGGGCTTTGTCTTCAACGGTGAGCAGAAGCGCACGGAGGCTACCACCTTCAACTTTAGCTGCGAGAAGCCCGTGAAGCTCCTGGTGGGCTACTTCAAGGGCGATAACAAGCGCTTTGCCCAAGCCCCGAAGCTCGAGATCGATGCCTCGGCCAACGATTACGGCCAAGCCGAGCCGGTGCTGCAAAATGCCGTGGCGGTGAAGAATTGGGGTGTGGCCAATATCCACGCCTACCACTTCGAGGCGGGTGAGCATACGCTGACCCTGCCGCGCGGATTCTTGCTCGTGGCCGGCTTTACGTCGGACGAGATCAAGACGCGTAATGTGGGGTTGGCCGGTGCGGACGATACGCCCGATTGGTTGTTCTATTAAGTATATGTTGTGTATGGCAGGCTTGTGCTTGCCATACACGCCTCTTTTTATTGTTGTCGAGAATGAGAAAACAATTTTCCCTGCTCTTTGCAGCCCTCCTCCTAACCCTTTCGGCCGCGGCACAGCGACACGTCTCGCAGGAGCGCATGGCCGAGATCTACGAGGAGGCGCGCACCCCTTATAAATATGGCCTGGTGATCGCTCCGGAGACGAACGAGGCCAAGATCGACTGCCCGACCCTCTTCCGCGAAGGCGAGAAATGGTACATGACCTATGTCCTCTACAACGGTAAGGGGGCAAAGGATGGCCGTGGCTATGAAACCTACCTGGCCGAGAGCGAGAACCTCCTGGAGTGGAAGACTTTAGGTAAGGTCTTGGAGTGGCCCGAAAAGGGGTGGGACAGGAACCAGCGTGGCGGTTTTCTCTCGCTGGTGGATATGGAGTGGGGTGGTTCGTATGAACTGCAAAAGTTCAAGAATCGTCGCTGGATGACCTACATTGGTGGTGCAGGTCGTGGTTACGAGGCGGTGGAGGCTCCGCTCAATGTGGGGCTGGCTTGGACGAAGCAGGACCCCACCAAGGCCCATCCGTGGCAGACACCCAAAGCGCCGATCCTCTCGATCGAGGACGAGGATGTGCAGTGGTGGGAGAGCCTCGTGCAGTATAAGAGCATGGTCTATTGGGATCGCTCGCAGACCTTAGGTGCCCCCTTTGTGATGTACTACAACGCCGGTGGCAAGAATCCCGAGACGGGCTACAAGGGCGAACGCATCGGAATCGCCCTTTCGAAAGATATGAAGCATTGGGAGCGCTATGCCGGTAACCCCGTCTTCTCGCACGAGGCGCAAGGCACGATCACGGGCGATGCGCAGATTGCGAAGATGGGCGATGTGTATGTGATGTTCTACTTCTCGGCCTTCAACCCCGCGCGTCCCTATCTGGCCTACAACACCTTTGCGTGCAGTTACGACATGGTGACGTGGGACGATTGGCAGGGCGATGATCTGATCTACCCGACGAAACCTTACGACGAGATGTTTGCCCACAAGAGCTTTGTGGTGAAGCACGACGGGGTGGTCTATCACTTCTATTGCGCGGTCAATAACGACGAGCAGCGCGGTATTGCCGTGGCTACGAGCCGTCCGATGGGTCGTTCGAAGGTACATTTCCCCTCTCCCGATCGCAAAAAACGCCGTGAGGTCACCGAGCTGACCGAGGGGTGGACGACGTGGCTCGACGGCAAGGAGCAGACGCGCCAAACGGTTGCCGTGCCCCACAATTGGGACGACTATTACGGTTATCGCCAGCTTCTGCACGGTAATCTGCACGGCACGGCTCACTACGAAAAGCGTTTCGAGGTGGCCGGCAAGGCGGGCAAACGCGCCTTCCTGCACTTCGAGGGCGTGGGTACTTACGCCACGATTACGCTCAACGGCAAGGAGTTGGGTCGTCATCCCGTGGGTCGCACGGTCTTGTCGCTCGATGTGACGGATGCGCTGCGCGAGGGCGAAAACCTTCTGCAAGTCAAGGCCGAGCACCCCGAATTGATTGCCGATATGCCGTGGATTTGTGGCGGATGCTCGTCCGAGGTGGGCTTCAGCGAGGGTTCGCAACCGCTCGGCATCTTCCGCCCCGTGAAGTTGGAGCTGACGGATGAGATCCGCATCGAGCCGTTCGGTGTGCATATCTGGAACGAGGCGGACAACAAGACGATCCACATCAATACGGAGGTGAAGAACTACGGCGCGACGCGTGAAACGGTGCAGCTCGTGAGTAAGTTTGCCACTTCGATCGGTGGTCAGGTCTTCCGCCTGGTGGAGGAGGTGACCCTCGATGCGGGCGAAACCAAGACGATTCATCAGACGGCCACGGTTGAGGATGCCCACCTCTGGTCGCCCGAAGATCCCTACCTCTATAAGCTCGCCTCGATGATCAAGCGCGACGGAGGCAAGCGGACGACCGATGAGATTTCGACCCCCTACGGCATCCGCACCTTCTCGTGGCCCGTCTTCCGCAAGGATGGCGATAACCGCCTCTTTGTCAATGGAAAGCCGACCTTTGTGAATGGCGTCTGCGAGTATGAGCACCAGTTTGGCCAAAGCCACGCCTTCTCGCACGAGCAGGTGGCTGCCCGCGTGAAGCAGATGCGTGCGGCAGGTTTCAACGCCTTCCGCGATGCCCACCAGCCCCACCACCTCGACTATCAGGGCTATTGGGATAAGTACGGCATCCTGTTCTGGACGCAGCTTTCGGCCCACGTTTGGTACGATACGCCCGAGTTCCGCGCGAACTTCAAGACGATGCTTCGTCGCTGGGTCAAGGAGCGTCGCAACTCCCCCTCGGTGATGCTGTGGGGCTTGCAGAATGAGTCGGTGCTGCCGCGCGATTTTGCCGAGGAGTGCGTGGCCATTATCCGCGAAATGGACCCCACGAGCGCAACGATGCGTCCCGTAACGACCTGCAACGGCGGTGTCGGCACGGATTGGAACGTGGTGCAGAACTGGAGCGGAACGTATGGCGGTGACCTCTTCAACTACGGCAACGAGCTTTCCAAGGAGGATCAGCTCCTCAATGGCGAGTATGGCGCTTGGCGCACGACGGGCTTCCACATCGAGCCTGCACCGTTCGATCCGGCCGGTGCGTGGAGCGAGAGCCGCATGTCGCAACTCATGGAGACGAAGGTAAGGCTGGCGCACGAGAACCGCGATCGCCTGATTGGCCAATATCAGTGGATCTACTCGAGCCACGACAACCCGGGGCGTCGTCAGCCCGAGGAGGGTTACCGCACGATCGACAAGGTGGGTCCCTTTAATAATAAAGGTCTGGTGACCCCTTGGGAAGAGCCGAACGATGTCTATTATATGTATCGTGCCAACTACATTTCGCCGGCCAAAGACCCGATGGTCTATCTCGTGTCGCATACCTGGGCGGATCGTTTCGACAAACCGCGCCGTGCAACCATCGAGGCCTACTCGAATTGCGATTCGGTGCTGTTGTACAACGATGCGGTGGACAACAAGGCGTTGTTCCTGGGTCGAAAGGTGCAGCACGGTATCGGTACGCACTTCACGTGGGAACATCGCAAGGTGCGCTACAATGTGCTGCGTGCCGTGGGCTACTACCGCGGTAGGGCCGTAGCCGAGGATGTGCTGGTGCTGAATAATTTGGAACAAGCGCCCAACTTCGAGGCGCTCTATACGGATCTTGAGCCGCTGACCCGTGGTGCGGAGGGGTACAACTACCTCTACCGTGTCAATTGTGGTGGCGATCGCTACACGGACGAGTTCGGGCAGGTGTGGGATACGGACGATCAGCGCTATTCGCGCTCTTGGAGCGAGGATTTCGAGAGCCTCTCGCCCTACCTGGCCAGTCAGCGTGTGACCCAAGACCCGATTCGTGGTACGCGTGATTGGAAGCTCTTCCAGTCGTTCCGCTGGGGTCGCCATAAGCTCAATTACCGCTTCGCTGTGCCCGATGGGAAGTACCGCGTGGAGCTTTACTTCGTCGAGCCGTGGCACGGTACCGGTGGTGGCTGGGGCACGGATTGCGAGGGGTTGCGTATCTTCGATGTGGCCGTGAATGGCGTGACGGTGGTCGATGACCTCGATATCTGGGCCGAGAAGGGGCACGATGGTGCGCTGAAGATGGTCGTGGAGGCCGAGGCCGTAGATGGTCATCTGAAGATCGACTTTCCGGAGGTGAAGGCGGGTCAGGCCGTGATTTCGGCCATCGCCATCGCTTCGACCGACCCGAACGCAAAGGCCGTGACGCTCCCTGCCTCGACCTGGAGCTGGGCTGCGGCCGAGAAGGAGGTGATGGATAAGACCCCGAAGGAGCTGCTGCCTCCCGAGCCGGTGACGCGCCCGACCGATACCTACGAGGCCGAAGAGGCTGCCGTTGAGGGTACGTATCATGTGGAGCTGTTGCGCAAAAAGGAGGGTGTCTTCTTCGATAGCGCACAGGGACGAATCGAGTGGACCGTGCAGACCGGCCTGGCGCAGGTCTATGCTTTCCGCTTTAAGTATATCAACCCGACGGGCAGACAGATTCCGCTTCGGATGCAGCTGATCGACCCCGCAGGAGCGGTTCTGCGCGATCAGGAGCTGTTGCTGCCCGACCTGGGTGAGAAGTGGCGCGTGTTGAGCACCACGTCGGGAAGCTACATCAATGCGGGTAAGTACCGCGTGATTATTTCGGGCGAGGAGATGCAGAGCCTCGGCTTTGAGTCGCTCGATGTTCAATAACGAAGCATTATGAAGAGATTGTTAGGATGCTTGGGAGCGCTCGTGCTCTCGTGGCCCGTCGGTGCACAAGTGGCCGATTGGGAGAATCATCATGTGTTGCAGATCAACCGCGAACCGGCGCGTGCCGCCTTTATCGCCTATGGCGATCGGGTGGGGGATCGCACCCTTTCGCTCAATGGCCGGTGGCGCTTTTTCTGGGTGAATCACCCCGCGCAGCGTGTCAAGGATTTCTACCGCACGGATCTCAACGACAAGGGTTGGGATCGAATCGACGTGCCTGCCAACTGGGAGGTGAACGGCTACGGAACGCCGATCTACGCCTCGGCCGGCTACGTCTTTAAGATCGACCCGCCGCGCGTGATGGGTACGCCCAAACAGAAATATACGACCTACACGGAACGCAACCCCGTGGGGCAGTACCGTCGCACGTTTACGATCCCCGTGGATTGGCAGCTGGGGCAGACCTTCCTGCGCTTCGACGGTGTGATGAGCGCCTTCTATGTCTGGATCAACGGCGAAATGGTCGGCTACTCGCAGGGGAGCATGGAGCCTTCGGAGTTCAACATCACGAAGTATATCCGCGGGGGCGAGAATCAGATTGCCGTCGAGGTCTATCGTTACAGCGACGGCTCGTACCTGGAGGATCAGGACTTTTGGCGCTTTGGCGGTATTCACCGCGATGTGACGATCTACCATACGGAGGATGTGCGCCTTACGGACTACACGGTGCGCACGCTGCCCGATGCCGATTATCGTAACTTTACGCTCCAGATCGACCCCGAATTTTCGGTCTATCGCACCAAGCGGGGCGAGGGCTATCGCTTCCGCGCGACGCTCGAAGATGCCGAGGGTACAGAGGTGACCGGGCTGGAGATCCCGATTGAGCCGGTGCTCGACTTGGATAACAAGGCGGCGCTGATGAACGAGTGGTTCCCGCAACGAGGTCCGCGTAAGCTGGGCCGCATGGTGGCCGAGATCAAAAACCCGAAGCTGTGGACGGCCGAAACACCCTACCTCTATACGCTGAAGCTCGTGCTGATTGATGACGAGGGAACAGTGGTGGAGCGCGTGCGCCAAAAGGTCGGCTTCCGCTCCGTGGAGGTCAAGGCGGGGCAGGTGCTCATCAACGGCAAGCCGATTCGTTTCCGCGGTGTGAACCGCCACGAGCACGACCCCTTGACGGCGCGTGTGATGAGCGAGGAGCGGATGCTGGAGGATATCCTGCTCATGAAGCAGGCCAACATCAACGCCGTCAGAACGGCCCACTATCCCGATGTGCCGCGCTGGTACGAGCTGTGCGACTCGCTGGGTCTGTATGTGATGGACGAGGCCGATATCGAGGAGCATGGTCTGCGCGGTAAGCTGGCCAGCAACCCCGATTGGCACGCCCCCTTTATGGATCGTGCCGTGCGCATGGCCGAGCGCGATAAGAATCACCCCTCGATCGTCTTCTGGTCGATGGGTAACGAGAGTGGTTACGGGCCTAACTTTGCCGCTATCTCGGCCTGGTTGCACGACTTCGACCCCACGCGCCCCGTCCACTACGAGGGTGCGCAGGGGGTAGACGGCAACCCCGATCCGAAGACGGTGGATGTCATCAGTCGCTTCTATCCGCGTGTGCAGGAGGAGTACCTCAACCCGGGTATCCCCGAGGGTGCCGATGCCGAGCGTGCCGAGAATGCCCGCTGGGAGCGTCTGCTCTCAATCGCCCGTCGCACGAACGACGACCGCCCCGTCCTGACGAGCGAGTATGCCCACTCGATGGGCAACGCCCTGGGTAACTTCCAGGAGTATTGGAACGAGATTTACAGCCACCCGCGTATGTTGGGCGGATTTATCTGGGATTGGAGCGATCAGGCGATTGCCCGCCTGCTGCCCGACGGCCGTCTGCAATATGCCTATGGCGGTGACTTTGGCGACCAGCCCAACCTGAAGGCCTTCTGCAACAACGGAGTTGTCTTTGCCGACCGCTCCTACGGGCCGAAATACGACGAGGTGAAGCGGGTCTATCAGCCCGTCTATATGAAATTGACCTGGTTCGACGGCTCGGAGTGCCGCATCTCGATGCAGAACCACAACCACCATACGAGTTTCGAGAACTACGAGGGTACCTGGCGTTTGGCCGTGGATGGTCGCATTGTGGCCGATGGTGTGTTCGACCTGCCGGCTCCCGCCCCCGGGGAGTCTGAGTTGGCCTCGATCGACCTGGCACAACCCCTCTCGAAATACGATATCGACGAGCACGACGTGCGCCTGAATGTGGAGGTGCGCCTCGCCGAGGCAACTCCCTGGGCCGATGCAGGTCATGTGGTGGCACACGAACAGCTTGTGTTGCGTGATCGTCAGCTCCGGGTCTCGGCGCGTCCGTTGGGTAAATCCTCCGCGGTTACGGTGATCGAGCAACCTGAGTTGCAGTTGCGTGCCGGATCGACGCACCTGGTCTTCGATCGCACGAAGGCCCGCCTGGTGAGCTGGAAGTATGGCTCGCAGCGCATTGTTGCCGAGGTCGATACCTTGCCGGCGACCACCTTCAGCGCTTTCCGCGCTCCGACCGATAACGACCGCTCCTTCGGAAACTGGCTGGCCAAGGATTGGACGCGCCACGGCATGGCTTCGCCCGAAGTGACCCCCGTATCGTTCGGCTGGGAGAAGCGCTCGGCCGAGTGTGTCGAGGTGCGTTGCGAGGAGCGCTACGCCTACGCCGAGGGGGCTATCCTCGTGAAGAACCTCTATACGATCTATGGCGACGGTACGGTCGATTTCGAACAGCGCTACGCCTTCGAGGGTACGCTGCCCGAACTTCCCTGCCTCGGCATGGTCTGGACGCTCGATCGTAGCCTGAGCCGCCTCTCGTGGTATGGCCGTGGCCCGATGGAGAGCTATCCCGACCGCTGGCGAGCCACGCGCATCGGTCGCTTCTCGTCGCAGGTTAAGAGCCAATATACCCACTACCCACGTCCGCAGGATTCGGGTAACAAGGAGCAGGTGAGCGAGCTGACGCTGACCAATCAGCAGGGGCAGGGTATCCGTATCACGGCCCTCGATCGTCACTTCTCGGCCAAGGTCCTGCCCTATACGGCTCAGCAGTTGGCCACGACGACCCACGACTGCTTCCTCAAGGAGCAACCGGCCACGATTCTGACGCTCGATGCCGCCGTCCTGGGACTGGGTAACAGCTCCTGCGGCCCGGGTGTGCTGAAGAGGTATGCCGTCGACAAGAAGAAGGAGTATATATTAAAGGTGCGGATGCAACCGTGCAAACTTAAATAGCCCTTTTGTGTAACGGGAATAGCTAATGTATTATGGAATAGTAAGTTACGCGATTTCGGGGGGGTGCTGAAGCGTAAAAAGTGAAGTTTTTACGAAAAATTTTTGATTTGCAAGAAAAAACGCTACATTTGCCGACCATTTGGCAGAGAAAACATTCAAATAACCCAATTTATTAACCAAAACCCAATCAATTTATGAGAATTTTTACAAATGTGATTGAGAAGTGCCGCCTGATGCAGGTAGTGCTTGTCTTCGCTGCTCTGTTGTGCCTGAACTCGGTTTATGCACAGCAAGTGATCAAGGGTAATGTCGCTTCATCATCGGGTGAAGCCATTATCGGTGCAAGCGTCGTTGTAGAGGGTACGACGACGGGTACGACGACCGATCTGGACGGTAACTTCTCGCTGGAGGCTCCCGCCAAATCGACCATCGTCGTTTCGTATGTAGGCTACCAGACGCAGTCGCTCGCAGCCTCGAACGCCTTTATGAAGGTGGTGCTGGTCGAGGATAACGAGCTGCTCGATGAGGTAGTCGTTGTTGGTTACGGT
>CAYOEE010000044.1:0-3137 GCA_964402935.1 uncultured Alistipes sp.
CGCTCCGAACCGCCGATAATCTCGCCGATTTTGGGGAACAATACGTCCATGGCGCGTACGGTCTTGCCGTCCTCGTTCTGCTTCATATAGAAGGCCTTGATCTCCTTCGGGTAGTTGATCAGGATCACGGGACGCTTGAAGTGCTTCTCCACCAGGTAGCGCTCATGCTCCGACTGCAGGTCGCAACCCCACTCGACGGGGAATTCGAACTTCTCGCCCGAAGCCTTCAAAATCTCGATACCCTCGGTGTAGGTCAGGCGCTGGAAGTCGTTTCCAACGACAAAGTTCAGGCGCTCGATCAACTCGTTATCCCACATCTTGTTCATGAACTCCAGATCCTCGCGGCAGTTCTCCAGCGCGTAGTTGATCAGATACTTCAGGAACTCCTCGGCCAGCTCCATATTGTCCTCCAACTCGTAGAAGGCGGCCTCCGGCTCGATCATCCAGAACTCGGCCAGGTGGCGCGGCGTATTCGAATTCTCGGCGCGGAACGTCGGGCCGAACGTATAGATCTGACCCATCGACAAAGCACCAAGCTCGCCCTCCAGCTGACCCGATACGGTCAGGTTGCAAGCCTTACCGAAGAAATCCTGTGAGAAATCGACCTCGCCCTGCTCCGTCTTGGGGACATTGTTCAGATCGAGCGTCGTCACCTGGAACATCTCACCGGCACCCTCGCAATCCGAGGCCGTGATGAGCGGCGTGTGCAGGTAATAGAAACCTCTCTCGTGGAAGAACTTGTGAATGGCAAAGGCCATCGCGTGGCGGATACGCAGCACAGCACCAAAGGTATTGGTACGGGGGCGCAGGTAGGCGATATCGCGCAGGAACTCCAGCGAGTGACCCTTCTTCTGCAAAGGGTACGATTCGGGATCGGCCGTGCCGTAGATCTCGATCTTCTCGGCCTGCACCTCGACACCCTGACCTGCTCCGAGCGAAGCGACCAGACGACCATCGACACGCAGGCAGGCGCCCGTCGTGATGGGTTTGAGCGTCTCCTCGGCAATCTTTTGCAGATCGACCACAACCTGAATATTGCGCATGCACGAACCGTCGTTCAGGGCAATAAAGGCTACGTTTTTGTTTCCGCGCTTGGTGCGCACCCAGCCCTTGACCACCACGTCGGTATCAACAGCTCCGGAGTTAAGAATCTCTACAATGCGTTGCGTTTTCATATAATTGTTGTTTCGTATTTGCTTGAAGTAGCTGACAAAAGTACTATTTATTTGTGATTTGGCCAAAAAAAAAGTACCTTTGTGCACCTATATAGATTAAAAACATGAAACGCTATATTCTTTCCCTCACGCTGCTCTGCGGTTCGCTCGCGGCTTCGGCCCAGCAATTCTGGGAGCTTAACCCCCAAGCAGCCGATCTTTCGGCACGTCGCATCTACCGCACGGAGGTCGTTCCCTTCGATACGCGCCACGATGCCGAGGCCGGCAAGATCGAGGAGTCGGGCTACAGCCTCAACTTCGCACCGCAGGTGATTGCCGCCTCGGGCGAAATGGCTATCGTGGGTCAAACGCTCGAAATTCCCTACGCCTGGACCGATGGCGTGATCTACCTCCACCTCGAGAATGTCGGCTCGGCCTACTCGCTCTTCGTGAACGATCAGCCGGTAGCCGAGGTCGAAGACCCTTTGACACCGGCCGAATTTCACCTCACGCCCCTCATGCGTCAGGGTGAGAACAGCCTAAAGATGATCCTGCGCCCGAGTCGCACGCCCGAAATTAACCCCGCGCCCACGGTCAAGCGCGCCGCCTTTACGAACAGCTACCTCTACTACCAGGAGAAGCGTTCGATGCGCGATTTCGAGCTGAAGCTGATCCCCGACTCGCTTCACCGCGACGGCATCCTGCGCCTTAGAATGGTGACGCAGAATGCCTACAACTACGAGGAGCAGATCGACATGGGCTACGACATCTACTCGCCCCAGGGCAAGCTGCTCGACTTCAACATCCGCACGATTCCCGTGCCGGGTCGTTCGATCGACACCGTGAAGTTCGATCCCTTCATCTATCATGTCAATGAGAATCGCTGGATCAGTTCCACAAAGCTCCCGCCCGTCTATAAGGTGATGCTCTTTTCGCGTCGCCTGGGCGCCTACAAGGAGTATATGCCCCTAAAGATCGGTTTCGGTCGCGCCACGCTCGAAAACGGCAAGATTGTCCTGCACGATCAGGTTTTGGAGCTGAAAAAGGTCGCCTACAACGCCACGAAAGATCGCGCCACGACCCTCACGGAGATCAAGGCACTCAAAGCCAAGGGTTTCAACACCCTCTGCCCGAGCTATCCCCAGCCTCGCTGGTTCTACGAGCTTTGCACCGAGCAGGGGCTCTATGTCATCGACTCTCCGGCGATTGCCGCGCCCGAAAAGCGCACCGACCGTCGTGTAGGAGGCACTCCCTCGAACAACCCTGCGCTCGTGGATGAATACATCGAACGCGTGAAGGCGATGTACTACCGTTCGCGCAACTACACCTCGGTAATCGCCTACTCGCTCGGTTCGCCCTCGGGCAACGGCTACTGCATGTACAAGGCCTACGAGTGGCTCAAAAGCGTCGAGAAGGATCGCGCAGTGATCTACGAAGATGCCGCCGGTGAATGGAATACGGATTTTTAGGAAATTCAAAATTTAGAATTTGAATTCAAAATTAGGATTTCGCTTATGCAGATCGAATTGATTGTGGTTGGGAAGACCGATTCGAAGGAGGTCAGCGCGCTGGTGGAGATGTACCAAAAGCGCGTGAACCACTACTGCCGTTTCGGGATTACGACCCTGCCCGATCTGCGCAACACGAAGAGCCTCACCTCCGGACAACAGAACCAGAGCGAGGGGGAGCGCATTCTCGCACAACTCACCGAGAGCGACTATGTGGTGCTGCTCGACGAGCGAGGGGCAGAGCTGCGCTCGGTGGAGTTTGCCGAATGGATGCGCAAGCGCATGGTGAGCGGTCTGAAGCGACTCGTCTTCGTCATCGGTGGCCCCTACGGCTTTTCGGAGGAGGTCTATCGACGCGCCAACAGCAAACTGTCGCTCTCGAAGATGACCTTTTCGCACCAGATCGTGCGCGCCATTTTTGCCGAGCAGATCTACCGCGCCTTTACGATATTGAACAATGAACCATACCACCACG
>CAYOEE010000044.1:3147-5253 GCA_964402935.1 uncultured Alistipes sp.
ACCACGAGTAGAGTTAAAGTTGAAAGTTGAAAGTTGAAAGTTAAAAGTTGAAAGTTAAAAGTTGAAAGTTGAGAGTTGAAAGTTAAAAGTTGAGAGTTGAAAGTTTTTCAGTGGCCTCAGTCGGCTCAGACCTTAGACCCGACTACCGCCCACAACCTCACCGACCTCTGCTTTATAATTTTGAATTCTAAATTCTAAATTTTGCATTTAATGAACCACCGTCCCTCCATAGCCGTTCTGACGCCCAATATCCTCACCGGTATCGGGCTGAAGGCCATTTTGGAAAAGGTGATTCCGATGGCCGATGTCGAGTTGTTTGCCGATTTCGGGCAGTTGCAGGCAGCTGCTCCCGAACGCTTTGTGCACTTCTTCGTATCGGTACAACTCTACCGACTCCATGCCTCGTTCTTCGGCCCGATACGTCGCCGTGTGATTTTACTCACGAGCGGTCAGCAACACGAGCAGGAGGCCGGTATGCACCTCTTGAATGTCTGCAACAACGAGGAGCAACTCGTGCATGATTTGATGGCCATGCACCACGGAGCACACCCCCGTCGCGGTATGGCCGAAACAGACCCTGCGCCTCGCACAACCCAACTTACCGAGCGTGAAGCGGATGTCTTGCGATTGATTGCCGCAGGAAAAATCAACAAGGAGATTGCCGACGAGCTGGGCATTGCCCTGACGACCGTCATCACCCACCGTCGTAACCTGATGGAGAAACTGCACGTTCGCTCGGTGGCCGAGCTGACGCTCTATGCCCTGCACGCCGGTTACGTCAAGCACGAAACGCTCTAAATCTCCTCATAAATAAGGATTGAGAAACACCGAATAAACCTTTTACTTTGCACCTTGAAAGAAACTGTAAAAAACCAAACTATCATGACGCATTGTAATCGTTTTATGTTGCTTTTTGCACTTTTGGTGTTACCTCTTATGGTGGCAGCTCATCCGATCGAGGAGATCGAAACCGAGGCGGCCGACACGACCATTCTGGTCGATCGGGTACAGGTGACGGCCATCAAGCAGGGCATGGTCTTGCGCTCCGAGCCGATTGCCTCGACCATCGTAGGTCGCACGCAGGCCGAACGCAAGCAGATCACCACGCTCAAGGGTCTTGCAGATGTAGTGCCCAACCTCCACATTCCCGACTACGGCTCACGCATGACCTCGTCGATCTATGTACGCGGTTTGGGCGCGAGAATCGACCAGCCGGCCATCGGTCTTACGATCGACAACGTCCCCGTGATGCAGAAGAACGCCTTCGACATGGAGCTATCGGACATCGAGCGCATGGAGGTCTTGCGCGGCCCGCAATCGACCCTCTATGGGCGCAACACGATGGGTGGTGTGGTGAATATCTACACCCTCTCGCCCTTCCGCTACGAGGGTGCTCGTCTTCAGATGGGTTACAGCACGGGCAACACCCTCTCGCTGCGTGTTTCGTTCTACGAGCAGTTTAGCGACAAATGGGCCACCTCCGTTTCAGCCTACCGCACCTCGTCGGACGGATTTTTCAAGAACTGCCTGACGGGGGCCGACACCGATTGGGAGAAGAACTACGGCGGTCGTTGGAAGCTCCTCTTCCGCAACAACAAGGGACTCCGCATCGAGAATACGCTCGCCCTGGCCGAAACGGAGCAGGGGGGCTACCCCTATGCCTTCCTCGGTGGTCGCTCCGCAGGGGTTACCAACTCAGACGGCTATGCCGTCACGCCCGGGCAGATTGCCTACAACGACTCGTGCCGCTACGAGCGACTGACCGTGAGCGACGGTCTGACGATTCAATACGAGACGGATCGTCACTCGCTCACGTCGATCACCTCGTACCAATACACGGACGACGATATGCGCCTCGACAACGACTTCACGCCCCTCGACTACTTCACCCTGCAACAAACAATCGAGGAGCACGTCATCACGGAGGATATTCTCTTCCGCTCGAAGGGCGACCGCAAATACCACTACCTCTTCGGCCTGTACGGTTTCTACCGCGATCAGCAGCTGGAGGCTCCCGTGGTCTTCAAGCCGGCCGGCATCGACGCCCTGATCTTTGCGGCGGCCAACCAGGCTTCGGGCGGTCGCGTGCAGATGCAGGCACTCGAC
>CAYOEE010000044.1:5353-10050 GCA_964402935.1 uncultured Alistipes sp.
TTCACGGAGTTTTTGCCGAAACTGTCGCTCATCTACCGCTTTGACGAGAACCGCAACCTCTACGCCTCTGTTTCGCGCGGATTCAAGGCCGGTGGCTACAACACGCAGATCTACTCCGACATTCTGAAGGAGATGCTTCAGACGCAGGCTATGGGGGGCACTTACGAGGAACAGGATATCATGTCCTACAAACCCGAATACAGCTGGAATTACGAGCTGGGCGGTCACTTCTCGTGTGCCGAGGGGGCTATTCGGGGTGATTTCGCCCTCTTTATGATCGACTGCCGCGATCAGCAGCTCACCGTCCTGGCCGATGCCTCCTCGACGGGTCGCATGATGACCAATGCCGGTCGCACGCGCTCGCTCGGTGGTGAGGTGGCGCTCCTCTTCAAGCCATGGCGCTCGCTGGATATCGACCTGACGTATGGTTATACGGAGGCTACGTTCCGCGACTACATCGACGGCGAAAACAACTACCGTGGCAACTACGTTCCCTTCGCTCCGCGCCACACCCTCACGGCCGGTCTGACGTGGACCATTCCGACGGGCGTCAAGTGGCTGGGCGACGTGGTACTGCATGGCGGCATGAAGGGAGTCGGCAAGATTTACTGGAACGAGGAGAACAACGCCCACCAACCTTTCTACACGACTTTCAACGCCTCGGTGCGTCTGGAGCATAAGAACTACTCGCTCGATTTCTGGGGGCAGAACCTCACGGACAAGGAGGCCGACATCTTCTACTTCGAGTCGATCGGCAACCGGTTCGTGCAGCGTGGTCGTCCGCGGGTGTTGGGTGTAACATTGCGTATTAACATTCAATAACATACAATTATGAAAGCAGAATACAGACCTTTTGTAGATGAACTCATCGAATTGGCCATCAAGGAGGATATCGGCGATGGCGACCACACTTCGCTCTGCTGCATTCCGGCTACGGAGCAGGGACGTATGCGCCTCTTGTGCAAGCAGGAGGGCGTGATTGCGGGTATCGAGATCGCCCGGATCGTCCTCGAGCGCCTCGACCCGACGATGCAGTTCGAACAGTTGCTCCACGACGGAGACCGTGTCAAGCCGGGCGATGTAGCCTTCTACGTTTCGGGCGGTTTGCGCTCTTTGTTGCAGGCCGAGCGTATTCTGCTGAACATCATGCAGCGCATGAGCGGTGTCGCCACGCAGACGGCCTTCTACGTGAAGCACCTCGAGGGTCTGAACACGAAGGTACTCGATACGCGCAAGACGACGCCCGGAATGCGTGTGCTGGATAAGATGGCCGTCAAGATCGGTGGCGGTGAGAACCACCGCATGGGACTCTTCGACATGATTTTGTTGAAGGATAACCACATCGACTTCGCAGGCGGTATCCGTCAGGCTGTTTTGGGTGCCAAAAAGTATCTGGAGGAGAAGGGCAAGAATATCCCCATCGAGTGCGAGGTACGATCTTTGGAGGATATCGACGAGGTATTTGCTGCCGGTGGCGTGGATCGCATCATGTTCGACAACTTCTCGCCCGAGATGACTCGCGAGGCCGTGAAGAAGGTCGCCGGTCGTTGCGAGACGGAGTCGAGCGGCGGCATCACGCTCGAGACGATGCGTTCGTATGCCGAGTGTGGCGTGGACTTTATCTCGGTGGGTGCTTTGACCCATCAGATCCGCTCGCTCGATATGTCGCTCAAGGCTTGCGAATAACCGCCCCTCACAGCCGACCAGGAGATGATTCACTTTCGGCCCATAACCCTTACCGACCGCGCCCGCATCGAACACTACACGATGCAGCGCGGTCTGTATAATTGTGACCTCTCGTTTGCGAACATCTACTGCTGGCGAGCGTTCTACCAAACCACCTGGGCCGAGGTAGAGGGGATGCTCGTCATCCGCTTTCAAATCGACGGAGGGAACGCCACGGGCTATATGCAACCCATTGGCGAGGGCGATTTCAAAGCCGTTGTCAAGTTGCTGCGCGAAGAGGCCGATGCGATGGGTGAACCGTTGCGCCTGATCGGACTGACGGATGCGGCCAAAGAGAGGCTCGAAAGCGATTTTCCGGCGCAGTTTATCTTCGACGACAATCGCGCCACACACGACTACCTCTACCGCCGCGAGGATCTGAGCCGCCTGCAAGGTAAAAATTACCAGCCCAAGCGCAACCACATCAACCGCTTTGTCAGCCTCTACCCCAACTATCGGTACGAGCCGCTGAGCAGAGAGAATGTCACGGAGTGTATGCGGCTCGACGAGGAGTGGTGTCGCCACCGCAACGGTTGTCGGGAGGAGGGTCTGAGTGCCGAGCGGTGCGCCATGCACGAAGCCTTTATGCACCTCGAGGAGCTGGGAATCGAAGGGGGTTGCATCTATGTGGAGGAAAAGTTGGTGGCATTCACCTACGGATCGGCCCTCAACGACCATACGTTCGACATCCATGTCGAGAAGGCCGACACTCGCTACGAGGGGGCTTTTACAATCATCAATCGACGCTTTGCCGAGCAACTCGACGAGCGTTTCACGCTCCTCAACCGCGAGGAGGATTTGGGGCTGGAGGGGTTGCGCAAAGCGAAACTCTCGTACTACCCTGCCTTTTTGCAGACCAAGCACCGCGCCGAAATCCCCACCAACGAGCAACGTGCCTGCCAAGCGCTTTGGCGAAGTTGTTTTCCGCAGGACGAGGAGCGCTTTATCGAGCAATTCCTGATTCGTCATTTCCGCGCCGAGCAGATGCTCACGCACTGCGACAAGGGCAAGACGGTTGCCATGTTGCACACCATCCCCTTTGCCACGGCCTGGGGGACGATGCGCTACATCTACGGCGTGGCGACGTTGCCCGAATACCGTCATCGGGGCATCGCCACGCAACTCCTCCATCGCGCCATCGAAGCAAGTCGCACGGCCGGTGATCGGGGGCTGTTTCTGATTCCAGCCAATGAATCGTTGCGCGATTTTTATGCCCGTGAGGGATTTTCGGGCGACCTTCCCGTGTGCTTTACCACGGGCGACGACTTCGACTTCGGCACGGGGGTTGCGGAGCGCGATCGTGCGATGGTTCATTGGTTCGACGAACCGCACAAGTGGCCCGAAGAGCTACACGCCACGTTGATACACACACGCACAAACCTTTAACTTCCAATACCATGAAACAACTACTTACCCTACTTCTCGGCTTTGCGCTGACGGCCTGCGCCCCGAAAATCGAGCAGGAGCTTTTTCCGGCACAAGGCGCTCGTCAGGTCAATCCCGACACACGCCTTTCGATTCTCTTTGAGAGCGAACCCTCCGTGGGCACGAGTGGCATGATCCGCGTATGGGATGCCGCGACCGATACGGTGATCGACAGCCTCAATCTCTCGATTCCGGCCGGCCCGACCGAGCCACGCAAACTGTCCAAAGCACCCTACACATGGGAGCCTTACAGCTACGACCAACCCCGCCGCACGAATGCCGACACGAAGCCCGGTACACCTTCGGGTGTAGCCATGCCGACGAGCGACGAATACCAGCTCACGATTATCGGCGGTTTCACGGACGGCTTCCACTTCCACCCGATCCTCGTGCGCGAAAACCGCGCCGAGATCTACCTGCACCACAACCTGCTCGAATACGGCAAGGAGTACTATGTGACGATCGACGAGGGGGTGCTGACCGTATCGGATGGTTCGTTCCGTGGCATTACGAAGGAGGACGGCTGGCGCTTTAAGACCAAGCAGGAGGGCCCGGCAGCCGATCAGCGTCGGCTGACGGTCAATGCCGACGGTACGGCCGACTTCAATACCGTGCAGGGTGCGCTGGACTACATTCCCGACTTTAACACCGAGCCTTACACGATCTACATCCACAACGGCGACTACGAGGAGCTGGTCTATTTCCGTTCGAAGCGCCACCTTACGATCGAGGGCGAGAGCCGCGAAGGGGTCAAGGTACACTACCCCAACAACGAGGTTTTCAACCCCTACCCGACGAACGTGGCGACCAACGAATGGCCGGGCACCTTCCCCTCGCGTCGTGCCGCCTTTATGGCCGACAACTGCACCGACCTTACGATGCGCAACCTCACGGTAGCTACCGACCTCAAGGGGCAGGCCGAGGGGCTGCTGCTGATGGGCGAGCGGATGTTCCTGGATCAGGTGACCATCATCGGCTCGGGCGATGCCCTGCAAGCCAACGGTTCGGTCTATCTGCACAAATGTCGCCTTGTGGGCGATGGCGACTCGATTCTGGGTCGTGGTCCGGGCTTCTACGACAGCTGCGAACTCATCTCGGGCGGTCCATTCATGTGGATTCGCAACACGGAGAAGAACCACGGCAATGTCTTTGTGCGCTGCCACTTCGAGGGCAGGGGTAATCGTGCCATCATCGCACGCACCAACCCCAAATACGACTATTGCGAGGCGGTGCTCCTGCACTGCACGATGAACAACATTCAGCCCATCGGCTGGATGGGACTGCCTGATAAGCTCGTCGATCAACACTACTGGGAGTACGACAGCCGCGACACGGCGGGCAACCCGATCGACTGCTCGCAACGCCTCAAAGGCTCACGCCGCCTCGATGGCGAAAAGGACAAGGAGCTGATCGCCTCCTACATGGACCCCGCCTTTGTGCTCGACGGCTGGAATCCGATGAAGTAAAGTGAAAATTCAAAACTAAAGGGAGCAAAAGAGATTAAAAAGATTAAAGAAATTTATTGGTGTCCGATAAAGTTTGAAAAG
>CAYOEE010000045.1:0-9996 GCA_964402935.1 uncultured Alistipes sp.
GTTGATCATCTTGTTCTTGGCGTAGCCCGGGTGGACGTTGCGCCCCTGAATCTCGACCTTGGCCGAGGCTGCGTTGAAGTTCTCGTACTCCAGTTCGCCCTCCATGCCGCCATCGACCGTGTAGGCGAAGTCGGCACCAAATGCGGCTACGTCGAAGAAATCGACACCGCGACCGATCTCCTCATCGGGCGTGAAGCCGATGCGAATCTTGCCGTGCTTGATTTCGGGGTGGCTCATAAGGTACTCTGCAGCGGTCATGATCTCTGCCACGCCCGCCTTGTCGTCCGCTCCGAGCAGCGTCGTGCCGTCGGTATGAATGAGCGTGTGCCCCTTGAATGAGGCCAGCTCCGGGAAGGCCTCCACGCGCATCGTGAGGGCTGCGTTGAGCTTGATATCCTCGCCGTCGTAGCACTCGATGATGTGGGGCTTGATGTTCGCACCACTCATGTCGGGCGCGGTATCCACATGAGCAATGAAGCCGATGACGGGCGCCATCTCATAGCCCTTCGAGGCGGGAATCGTACCCATGACATAACCATATTTGTCCATCGTGACCTCGGTCATGCCCAGCACCTCCATCTCCTCCTTGAGGGCCTGCAAAAGCACCTTCTGCTTCTCGGTCGAGGGAAAGGTTTCGCTCGATTCGTCCGACTGCGTGTCGAACGAAACATATTTCAAGAAACGCTCTAACAATGTCATATGTTCTAAATTTTGAATTCTAAATTTTGAATTTTTTACTCCTCTTTTTTCGCTTTGAGCGAGTGCCATACAAAGTAGGCGATAATGGCGAGGTACATCACCAAGCCGGTCCACTCGGCACCCTTCGAAGCGGCCCAATCGGCTGCATACCAATCCACGTTGGCGAACTTCAGGATGGCACTTACGACGCCCATCAGAGCGCCACCGGCAATGAAACCGGAGGCAATGAGCGTACCACGGTCGAAGCGCGCTTTGTTCTGTGCCTCATCCTTCGAGCGGGTCGAAACGAACCAAGCCACCAGACCACCCACTACGAGCGGAGCGTTGAGGCTCATCGGGATAAACATACCGAGCGCAAAGGCCAGCGCGGGCACACCGATCGAGGTCAAAACCAGCGCCAGGGCTGCACCGCAGAAGTAGAGCATCCAGGGGGTCTGACCACCCGTCATGAGGGGTTGAATAACAGCCGCCATGGCGTTGGCCTGCGGAGCTACGAGGGCATTTTCGCCCACAAAGCCGTAGGCCTTGTTCAGCACGATCATTACACCGGCAACCGTGGCGGCCGATACGAGCGTGCCGAGGAACTTCCACGCCTCCTGCTTCTTGGGGGTCGTGCCGAGCCAATAGCCGATCTTGAGGTCGGTGATAAAGCCACCGGCCATCGAGAGCGCCGTGCAGACCACACCGCCGATAACCAGCGCGGCGGTCATGCCCGTCGTGCCGTTCAGGCCGACGCTAACCAGGACGAGCGACGAGAGGATGAGCGTCATGAGCGTCATGCCCGATACGGGGTTCGAGCCGACGATTGCGATGGCGTTGGCCGCAACGGTCGTGAAGAGGAAGGCGATCACAAAGACGATGACCAGCGCTACGATCGTCTGCAACCAGTTGCCGAGCAGGCCGAACTGGAAGAATACGAGGACGCAAATCAGCGTAGCGCAGAGAATCGTGAGGATGGTCTTCATCGAAAGATCGTGCTGCGTGCGCTCAGGTGCGGCCGTGGCGCCCTTCTTGCCACCCAGCTCCGTGACGGCCAGCCCGACAGCCTGGCGGATGATGCCCGCCTGACGGCAGATGCCGATGATGCCGGCCATGGCGATACCGCCGATACCGAGCGGCTTACCGATGAATTGGAAGAGGTTCTCGGCCGTGAAGAGCTGCTCGGGGTTGGCCAGGAGCTGCTCGTTCGAAACACCCAGGATCGAGGCCATGGTGGCAGGGTCGATCGACGAGGTCAGCGAACCTACGAGGGGTACGATGATAAACCACACGAGGCACGAACCGGCCGTGATGATCATCGCGTACTTCAGACCGATGATATAACCCAAACCCAGCACGGCGGCCGAGGTGTTGAGCGAGAAGACCACCTTGAATTTGTCGGCAGCCACTACGCCCCACTCCGTGATGCGCGTCGAAATGGTATCGACCCACAACCCGAAGGTGCTGACTACGAAGTCGTAAAGACCGCCGACCAGACCGGCCACGGCCAGCAGTTTGGCCTGATTACCGCCCTTCTCACCCGAAATCAAGACCTCGGTCGTAGCCGTGGCCTCGGGGAAGGGATATTTGCCGTGCATCTCCTTGACGAAGTATTTGCGGAAGGGAATCAAGAGCACGATACCCAGCAGACCTCCGAACAGCGAGGAGAGGAATACCTGCCAAAAAGCAGCCTCAAGCCCCAGGATGTAGAGGGCGGGCAGGGTGAAAATGGCACCTGCCACGATCACACCCGACGAAGCACCGATCGACTGGATGATCACGTTTTGTCCCAACATATTTTTCTTACCCATCACCGAGCCTACGCCCACGGCGATAATGGCAATCGGAATGGCGGCCTCGAATACCTGACCCACCTTCAGACCGAGGTAGGCGGCGGCTGCCGAGAAGATGACGGCCATCAACAGACCCATACCCACCGAGTAGGGGGTGATCTCTTTGGGCGTCGAGGCGGTCGGCATCACGGGTTCGTACTTCTCACCCGCCTTCAGCTCCCGATAGGCATTTTCGGGCAGCGATGTCTTATTTTGCTCCTGCATAATGTTCAATTATTTAACAAAATGTTAAATTATGGTTTTAATTTTTTGAATTCTAAATTCTAAATTTTGAATTTCGATAATCAAAGATTATCGATTATCTCCGCTTCCGGTGATTTTCTTTCGCTCCATGCGCGAGCGGAGTTTATCGACATTGGTCTGAGCCACTTCGTCGAGCGTATAGCCCAAATCGTGCGAAAGGGTAGCGCAGTACCACAGCACATCGCCGATCTCCTTCATGATCTCGGCCTTCTTCTCGGCCGTAAACTCCTTGTGGTTGTCGCGGATGATCTTCTTCACTTTGTCGGCTACCTCGCCTGCTTCGCCCGTCAGACCGAGCGTGGGGTAGATGATGCGGCTTTCGGCCGGATAGATGGCCGTCTCGAGCGCGTGCTCCTGGTATTCGTTGAGTGTCATAGTGTATAGAATTTTGTTTTGTTTGTTCCGATTATTCTAATCGGACAAAAGTAACGAAAAAAAATAAGAAAAGGGATACAAAAAGCCCCGAATCGTATCATTCGGGGCTAAATTTTTTCGGTGAGCCTTTTACAGCAGGTGCAGGATGCGTTCCAGACCGATGCCGCGCGAGGCCTTGACGAGGATCAGACGGTCGCTTAGCGGTTGCTCTTGCAGGGCTTGAAGTAAGGACTCGCAATCGTCAAAGTGTCTGCTTGTTGATTCCTCTTCGATCGAGGCGAGCGCTTTGCCAAATTCCTCGCCTACGAAGATCGTCTCCACGTTCGAAACCGTTGCCGTGAGGCGGATGATGCGACGGTGCTCCTCCTCGGACCAAGCGCCCAATTCGCGCATATCGCCCAGGATCATCACCTTGCCGGTGCGCGTGCCAAGCTCCTGCGTGAGAAAGTGCTCGATCGAGGCCTGCATGCTGGAGGGGTTGGCGTTGTAACAATCGACGATGACCGTGTTGTGTTGCAGCTCCTCGCGTTGCGAACGGTTGTTATCGGGGCGGTAACCCGCAATGGCACGACGAATGGCCTCCTCCTCGACGCAGAAGTAGCGACCGATGGCCACGGCAGCCGCCACGTTGTAGCGGTTGTAGATTCCCTCCAGGTGGTGGGTGATCCCCTCAGCCTCCCTCTCCGAGTAGGCCTCGGCTTTGAGGAGCGACCGCTCCTCGGCCATCGCACGAAGCGTTTCGTCCTCCTCGCGTAGGAAAGCAATGCCCTTATACTGAGCCAAATAGTCGTAAAGTTCGCCCTTTCCGCGACGCACACCCTCCTCGCCTCCGAATCCCTCGAGGTGGGCGCGACCCACGTTGGTCAGGATGCCGAAATCGGGGTCGGCAATCGCGCACAGGCGGGCGATCTCACCGCAGGCGCTTGCCCCCATTTCGACCACGCCCAGCTCGGTCTTTTCATCCATTGCCAGCAGGGTCAGCGGAACACCGATGTGGTTGTTGAGGTTGCCTTGCGTGGCGTAGATGCGGAACTTCTCGGCCAGAACGCGACTCACGAGCTCTTTGGTGGTTGTCTTGCCGTTCGAGCCGGCTACGGCCAGGATTGGAATGCCGAGTGCCGAGCGGTGTTCGTGTGCCAGCGCTTGCAGGGCGGTGAGCACATCCTCGACGACAAAATAGCGTGCATCGACCGCTACCGACGGGTCATCGACCACGGCTGCGGCCGCCCCCTTTTCGAGCGCTTCGGCCGCGAAACGATTGCCGTCGAACGATGCTCCGCGCAGGGCAAAAAAGAGCGACCCCGGTGCAATGCGCCGGGTGTCGGTCGATATCTTCGGATGCTTTAGGTAAAGCCCGTAAAGTTCAGACATTTTGTTAAATATGTTTTTCGCCATTGTGGAATTTTACCTCGTCGATAAACTTTTTGATCGACTGCTCCTCGCTTCTTGGGCAGATCATCAGTACGTCCTCCGTATCGACGACGATGTACTCCTTCAGGCCGCTGATCACGGCAATCTTGTCCTTCGGTAGTTGCACGATCGAGGAGCGTGTGTCGTAGAGGTAGCAACCCTCGGCGGGCACGGCATTGGCGTAACGATCTTTGCGCGAATGTTGATAGACCGAGCCCCAAGTTCCTACGTCGCTCCAGCCGAACTCGCCACAGCGCACATAGACATTGTCGGCCTTCTCCATCACGCCGTAGTCGATCGAGATGGCACGGCACTCCGCAAAGACCTTTTCGACCGCTTCGCGCTCCGTCTCATTACCCAGGGCGGGTTGCAGCGCCGTAAAGAGGGCGTGGTGCTCGGGGAGGTGCTTTTCGAAGGCCTCGATGATGCTCCGAACGCTCCAGATGAAGATGCCCGAATTCCAGAAAAATTCCCCGCATTGGATAAAGGTCTGCGCCAGCTCCAGATTTGGTTTTTCGGTGAAACACTTGACCTTTGAAAGCGGTTGATTGTCCGATACTTGGATATATCCGTAGCCCGTGTCGGGACGGGTCGGCTTGATGCCCACGGTGACCAGCACGTTGCGCGAGGAGGCGAACGCCATGCACTCGCTGATGATGGCGCGGAACTCCTCCTCGCCCAAAATCAAGTGGTCGGCCGGTGTAACGACCATCTTGGCCTCGGGATTCAGCTTTTGGAGCGTGTAGGCTGCGTAGGCGATGCAGGGGGCTGTGTTGCGACCGATCGGCTCACAGAGGATCTGCTCCTCGCTCAGCTCGGGGATATGCTCCAGTACGAGTGCTTTGTATTTTTGGTTGGTGACCACCAGGAAATTCTCTGCCGGAATGAGCTTGGCGAAACGCTCAAAGGTGTGGCGAATGAATGATTTTCCCGTGCCCAGGATGTCCAGGAACTGCTTGGGCATGGTTTGGCGGCTCTTGGGCCAAAAGCGCGAGCCGATACCGCCCGCCATGATGACGCAATATTGGTTGTTTGACATACGATACACTGATATTTATGCGTTTCTAAGTACAAAGATAAAATCTTTTTTGTAACTTTGCCACCTATAAGTAACGAATTTTAATGCGAAACATGAAAATACGACTCTTTACCCTGCCGAATTTTATTACGTTGGGTAACCTCTTTTGCGGTGCGCTGGCTGTTGTGTCCGTCTTGGTCGATCACAACCTTACGGCCGCCTTTTGGTTGATTGTGGCTGCCGCCGTGTGCGACTTCTTCGATGGTATGGTGGCGCGTCTGTTGAAGCAGAGCGGCCCGCTGGGCGTGCAGCTCGATTCGCTGGCCGACGATATCTCGTTCGGTCTGGCCCCTTCGATGGTGCTTTTCGAGCTTTTTAACCGTCTGAATAACGGTCTGTTGCCCGATTGGGTCGGCTATGCGGTCTTCCTCTTTGCCGCCTTTGCCGCCTTGCGCCTGGCCAAATTCAACATCGACGAGGAGCAACACACCGAGTTTCGTGGTCTGCCGACACCGGCCGCGACGCTCTATGTCGTGGCGCTGGGTCTTTCGGTCGAGCAGGGTGGCCTTATGGCGAATCTGAATCCCTGGGGTGTGCTTGTGACAGCCCTTGTGTTTGCGCTGTTGATGGTTTCCAATGTTCCGATGTTCTCGCTCAAATTCAAGGGCTTCGGCTGGAAAGGGAATGAGCTGCGCTACCTCTTTATGGTTGGTTCGCTGGCCTTGCTGATCGTCTTTGGTATCGAGGGATTCCTGTTTATTATCGCAACCTATATCGTCGTTTCGGTGACGCGAGCTTACCTAAATCGCTCGAAGTCATAAGATTTTGGTGTTTTGAAAAATTTTTATTAACTTTGCACCCGACTTTTGTCTTGATTTTGAGTTATGTTGCGTAAGTTGAATCGCATAGTGCTGTTGATCGGCTGCCTGGTGATGCTGGGCAGTGGTTCGGCGTTTGCGCAGGGCTTCAGTGCCCGCGACCTGCAACGTGCTCAGCGCAGCGGTCAAAATACGAACCTCTACGGCTCGAACCCCTACGAGCAGGTCGAGGGAGAGGGTGAAGGGGCTACGCAACCGCAGGATACGACCAAGAAGGAGCGCATCAAAAAACCGCTCGAGAGCTACTTCTTCGACGATTCGATCCGTGCCCTTCCCAACTTTCGCTGGAATCTGGACAGCCGTTACAACCGCATCAACATGATGCAGATGGATACGACGCTGACGGATTTCCGCATCGACTATCCCTTCAATTTGGAGGATGTGGGCGATGTTTCGCAGGGCGCTTTGGGTCAAACCTCGCTGCCGGTCAATTATTTCCGACGTCCGCAGAATTTCGACTTTATCTTCGCGCAGCCCTACTACGCCTATACCTACACGATCGACAATGTTCCCTTCTACAACGTGAAGAAGCCGATGACGCGCCTGCACTACATCGAGTCGGGTCAGAAGCGTTTCCGCGAGGAGAACTTTGCCATCATGCACGCGCAGAACATCAGCCCCTCGACGGGCTTCAACGTGGAGTACAAGGCGCGTGGTACGCGCGGTCAGTACGATTGGCAACGCACGAAGAACCATACGCTTTCGGTTGCCGTAAACCATACGGGCCGCCGTTATTCGGTTCATGCCGGTTACTACAACAACCACATCGAGCAGCAGGAGAATGGTGGTGCAGTAGGCGAGTGGGCGATTGCCGATACGACGTTCCAGATGCCCTCGGGTGTGCCGATGAAGCTGGCCGAGGCCGAGGCGGAGAATACCTACCGCAACAACGGTTTCTACCTCGTGCAGTCGATCGGTATTCCGCTTCAGCGCATGACCGACAGCGACTTCTCGATGGCGGGACTTTCGGCCGTCTATGTGGGTCATGCTTTTGAGTATTCGGGTTGGAGTAAGACCTACCAGGATATTCGCGCCACCTACACCAACGAACGCGACCACCGTGACGAGAACGGCGAGTTTGTCTCGGCCACGGGCGAATATTATAAAGATTGGTACATCAATCCGCAGCAGACGCGCGACTCGTTGTACGAGCGACGAATCTCGAACCGTCTGTTTGTGCAGGCTCAGCCGTGGGACAGAAACGGCGTGGTGGGAACGATTGATGCGGGTGTGGGTGTCAATATGCATACCTACTCGCAATTTGCGATGAACGATTACCTGACGGGCGAGTATCAGAAGGTCAAGAAGACCGACTACTTCGTCTATGGTAAGGTAAGCGGAAAGATTAAGAAATATGTGAACTGGGATGGTAACGTGGAGTTCCACCCCAGCGGTTACCGAGGTGGCGACCTCTCGATCGGTGCCAACCTGGCATTGACAGGCTATCTCGGTGGAAGACCCCTGATTCTCGAAGGCGGCTTTAAGATGGAGCGCCGCTCGCCATCCTATTGGCAGGAGAATCTATTCTCGAACCACTTTATGTGGTCCGCTCCTTTGAGTAAGGAGACTGAGACCCGTTTGGAGGCCAAGTTTTCGATACCGAGCCGTGCCTTTGAGGCCGGTGTATGGCAGAGTGTGTTGTCGGATCCGATCTACTACGGAGCCGATGCCCGCGTTGCCCAGTACGATGGCGAGGTTTCGCTGACGGGGGTGTATCTCCGCAAAGATTTCCGCTTTGGCGGATTTCATATGGACAACAGGGTATTGTTGCAGTGGAGCACGGAAGAAGAGATTGTGCCGGTTCCTCTGGCCGCCGCCTACCTCTCGTGGTATTACGAGTTCTGGGTAGTCAAAGATGTATTGCGCCTGCAGTTGGGCCTCGATGGGCATTACAACACGAAGTATTATGCCCCTTCGTACAACCCCGCACTGTCGGTCTATTACAATCAGCGCGAAATTGAGGTGGGTGAGTACCCTTACCTCGATGCCTTCGTGATGGCTAAGTGGAAACGTATGCGCATCTTCCTCAAATACCAGCATGTGAACAAGGGCTTGTTCGGCGAGGGGGCCTACTTCTCGGCGGCTGGCTACCCGATGAATCCGGGTATGTTCAAGATGGGTATTTCGTGGGGCTTCTACGACTAACGTGCTCTTCGGTACGGGATAAGCTGCCCGCAAAGAGACAATTTATGCTTAAAAAGACCATTTTGGTCATTCTGTTCGTGTTGGGTCTGACGACCCTGAGCGGCTCTTATGACCGCATCGACGCCACAACTCGTGAGAACGCCTTGCTGGCCGAGCGATTCGAACCGAATGACAAGATGATGTTGCTCGAGGAGGGGCAGTACGCTATCTCGGCCTACGACAACATCTTCCGTAACATTTGCGAACGTGAGGGTACCGATTGGCGTCTGATGTCGGCCATCGCCTATCACGAGTCGCGCTTCATGCCGGAACTTTGCTCGCCCCGAGGTGCGCGCGGTATGATGCAGATTATGCCTCATGTGGCTCGACAATTTGATGTCGCAGTCGAGGCGCTGAACGATCCGGCTACCAACATCAGCGTAGCCAACAAGGTGATGAATATGCTCACGAAGATGATGCGTATTCCTGCCGAGGCCTCGGCCGAGGATCGTTTGAGCTTGATTTTGGCCGCCTATAACAGCGGTATCGGTCATGTGGCCGATGCCCGACGCCTGGCCAAGGCACATGGCGAGAATCCCAACTCGTGGGAGTCGGTAGCTCGCTATTTGGAACTGAAGGCCGATCCGGCCTATTACGAGCACGAGGTGGTGAAGTATGGCCGCTTCATGGGATCGCGACAGACGATCGCCTATGTGGAGAATGTCCGCAATCGTTATGCCCGCTACTGCAACCGCGTAGCTCGTTAAAAAAAAGAGAAATGATGCAGTCGGAACAGCACGAGGAGATGATTTGGTTCGCCATGCGAGCTACCTACCGCCGCGAAATGATCGCCAAGCACGCCTTGGAGGAGCGCGGGGTGGAGAGTTTTGTTCCGATGCGTTACGAATTGAAGCTTCAGGGTGGACGCCGCAAGCGTAAGCTGGTGCCGGCGATCCACAACCTGATCTTCGTTCACGCCGAGCCGAAGCAGTTGCAGACGGTTAAGGCGCGCCTTCCCTACCTGCAATACATGATTCGTAAGGGGGGCGAGAAGATTACCGTTCCGGAGGTGCAGATGCGCCGCTTTATGGCCGTTACGGAGAGCCTGGATGAGGGGCTGACCTACTACAACCCCGAGGAGCTGAAGCTCGAAACTGGTCAGCGCGTGAAGATTCACGGAGGCCCCTGCGACGGGCAGGAGGGCCTGCTGGTCAAAGTCCCGCACCATCGTTCAAAAAAGGTGGTCGTTGCCATCGAGGGCGTCATGGCCGTCGCCCTGGCCAGCGTGAAACCGGAACAGATTGAATTAGTTGAAAGTTGAAAATTGAGAGTTGAAAGTTTTGTCGTGCTTTCAACCGCGCAACAAAATGAATGGGGAATAGCCTTTACCGTTGGCTATTCCCCATTTTGTTGCGCG
>CAYOEE010000046.1:0-9748 GCA_964402935.1 uncultured Alistipes sp.
CGAAAAAGGCAGGAAAGGGCAGGAAAGGCGGAAAGGGAATTAAAGAAATTAAAGATTTTAAGGAGGTTAAGGTTCATTAAGATCGTAATATCATTTTACAGTTAGCTCCACAACCCCAACAAAGGCCGGCTAAGAGCCGGCTTTTGAGAGAGGGTCGTAAGCTCTTCAACCGGTTTTTTGATTTTAGAGGAGCAGATTTGTGCTTAAACGAAGTGAGGCGCGGATGGGACATACAAATCGTATTTCCCATTCGTGCCTCGCGAGAGCAAGTGCAAATATACCCTATAAAATCGAAAAGACTATTCGCGGAAAATATTAAGGTGGCGCAGTAACGGATTCCGTCGGTCGAGGAGTAAGAACTCGATCAGCAAAAGCGCAAGAGCAATGGCCACCAAAAGGGGATATTGCTCGTTGTACTCCTCGAAACGGACGGTGGAAATCTCGGTCTTCTCCATGGCCTCAATGCTTTCGACAATCTCCTCAAGGCCAATGGATTGCAATGATGAACGCACATAGAGTCCGTCGGTGAGGTCGGCAATTTGGCGGAGCATCTCCTCGTTCAGTTTGGAGACCACCATCTCGCCCTTTTCGTCGCGGATAAAGTCACCCCCGATGCGGATGGGTGCACCCTCGGGTGTACCGATGCCGATGGTGTAGATGCGGATACCCATCTCGGCGGCACGCTCGGCTACGGCTATGGCATCATCCTCGTGGTTCTCACCGTCTGTGATAAGGACAATGACCCGACTGTGTCGATCTCCCTCCTCGACGGTTTCACCCGAAAAGGAGAGCAACGCCTGCTCCAGCGCCTTGCCGACAGCCGTACCCTGCACGCTGACGAGCGAGGGGTCGATTTTGGCGGCAAAGGCCTTGGCCATGCGGTAGTCGGAGGTGATGGGCAGCTGCACCTTCGGCTCGCCGGCAAAGACCACCAGACCGACCCGATCCTGCTTCATCCCCTCGAAGAGTTTGTTGATGGCGTATTTCGTGCGCTCCAGGCGGTTGGGGGCGAAGTCCTCGGCCAACATCGAGTTCGAGACATCGACCACGAGCATCATCTCGATGCCCTGGGACTTCTCCTCGAGGAGTTTCGAGCCGAACTGCGGACGAGCCGCCGCCAAAATCAGGAAGAGGAGCGCACTCAACAAGAGCAGGAATTTCAGCACTACGCGTCCGTTCGATACATCGGGCATCAGCTCGGCGAGGGTCGCAAGTGAGCCGAAGCGCTCCAGGCGACGACGCCTCAGGCGCATCGCCACCAGAAAGATCACCACCAGCAGGGGCAGTGCACACAAGAGCCACAAAAGCTCGGGATGGGCAAAACGGAACATGGTGTTACGGGATTCGTTTTAAGAGAAGGGTCGCAAGGAGGAATTCGGCCACCAAGAGTGCCAAAGCCCCCAGCACCCACTGAAGGAACAATTCGTGGTAGATGATGCGCTCCGAGATCTCGACCTTCGATTTTTCAAGCTCGTTGATCTCGTCGTAGATCGCCTTGAGTTTGGCCTTGTCCGTAGCGCGGAAGTAGCGACCTCCGGTCTGCGTGGCGATGGCCGAGAGGGTCTTCTCATCGATCTCGACCTTCTGCTGCACGAAGGTCAGCTCACCAAACATATCGTAGGCCGGATAGGGGGCCATGCCCTCCGTGCCGACACCGATCGTATAGACGCGGATACCCTGTGCCTTGGCAATCTCGGCCGCCGTCATGGGGGCAATTTCGCCGCGGTTGTTCACACCGTCGGTCAGGAGGATGATCACCTTCGACTTGGCCTCGCTCTCGCGCAGGCGGTTGATGGCCGTGGCCAGACCGTTACCAATGGCCGTGCCATCCTCGATCAGGCCGCTGCGAATACGGCTCAGGAGGGTCTGCAACGTACCTTGGTCGGTCGTCAGGGGCGACTGCGTAAAGGCCTCACCGGCAAAGGCTACCAGACCGATGCGATCCCCGTAGCGGTCGGCCACAAAGGCTCCGGCCACCTCCTTGGCGGCGGTCAGTCGGTCGGGTTTGAAGTCGCGCGCCAGCATCGAACCGCTGACGTCGATCGAGAGCATGATGTCGATACCCTCCGTATCGGCGTGCGAAAGACGCTCGACATCCTGCGGACGTGCCAAAGCCACGATGAGCATCGCAAAGGCCGCGGCACGCAACACAAAGGGAAGGTGACGCAGGTAGTATCGCCACGTGCGGGGTGCTTTTACCAGCCCCTTGACGCTCGAAAACTGAATCGCAGCCCCACCCTGCATCGTCCGCCAGACGTAGTATGCAACCACGGGAATCAGCAGTAGCAAGAGCCACAAAAAATATGGTGAATGAAAATGCATCCTTTCGAATTAAGAATTCAAAATTCAAAATTATTTAAGCAACCACCGGATGCTCAGCAGCCCCTCGGTTTTTGATTTTAGGCGAGCAGATTTTGGGCTTGCGATGGCGGGCGAGTTGGGAGCATACTTAAAGGTATGTGACCAAGCTCGCACGGCAAGAAAGTGCAAAATGTGCCGCATAAAATCGAAAACTACCAGTTTTTGGTGCCGCGAACGATTATACCCTGTTTCTCTTTCAGCTTCTCCTGGGTGCGATCTTCCTGAGCCTGGATGGCATCGAGAATCTGCTGCTGCTCCTGCTCGGAGATGCCTTGCTCAGGCTGTTGCGACTGAGGTTCCTGCTTCTGAGGTTGCTCGTTCTGCGGTTTTTGATCGCCCTGCTGAGGTTGGTTTTGATCCTTGTTCTGATCCTTGTTTTGATCTTGGTTCTGCTGATCGTTACCACCCTGTTGCTGATCCTGATTTTGGTCTTGGTTCTGATCCTGGTTTTGATCATTTTGGCCACCGCCGCCATCCTTCTGCTGATCCTCCAGAAGCTTCTTCGTGTAGGCGTAGTTGTACTTGGCCTCCATATCCGCTGGGTTCATCAAGAGCGAATTTTTATAGCTCTGCAACGCCTCTTGGAGCTTCTGCTGCTTAAACTGCGCATTGCCCAGGTTGTAGAAGGCCATGGCGCGCTCCTCGTTCGTGCGAAGCGAGTCGGCAGCCGCCCGCATCAGGGTCTGCTCCGCGGCCTCATAGCGCTCCATCTTATACTCGGCATTGCCTAAGTTGTAGCGAGCCTCGAAGTTGAGCGTATCGGCCGCAAGCGCATGGCGGTAGCGCTCCGAACTTTGCTCGTAGTTGCCCTTGTTGTACTGTCGGTTACCGCGACGCACCTCACGACGCTCGGGCAGTTGCTGCGCCACAAGCGGCAGCGTAAGAAGCAACAAGAGTATGGTTAAAATGTTCTTTTTCATCTTTTTACTCATTTTCCTCCGCCTCGGGATCGACCTCCACGGTTTTGGTCTCCTCGACAAAGTAATAGACCTTCGTGTAGTCCGACTCGTTCTGATCGGCCTCGGGGGTAAACTTGGCAAACTTCACCAGGTCGGCATCCATCAGCACCGACGTAAGGTCCATGCGGGCCTTCTCGGGAAGCTCCACGTCGCGCATCGCCGCGATGATCTCGTCCGAGGTCATCTCCATGGCGCCCACGCCCCAACGTCCGGCGATGTAGGTGCGCAGAATGTCGGTCAGGGTCGAGTAGTAGAGTTTATGTTTGTTGTTCTGCCACAGCTTCTGATGGTGGAGCGCCTCCAACGCCTTGATGGCCACCACATGAGGCGGCTCGGGCGGAGCAGGCTTGAAGAGGTCTTTCAGATGGCGACCTCGTGCCTCCAGGTAACGGTGCAGGCCGTAGATAAACAGCGTAATAAGTGCCACGGCAAGCAGTCCCCAGAGGAGGTAGCCGCGAATCTCGGCCAACTTGAACGAAAGCGTCAGCTGCGGTTTCAGGTCATAGATCGACTGCGAAGTGGAGTCGATTTGGAACGTGCCCACCTTCAACACCAGCGAGTCCGTGGCGTAGAGCGTATCGACAATGTTCTTATCGGCATAGAGCACACCGGGCTTACCCATGTTGATCAACCCCTCCTGAAAGGCGGCCAGGCGGTAGCGCTGGGCAATCTTCAGGCGACGGCCGTCACGTTCCAGCGTATCGACGGGCAACACCTCGACCAGCTCGATCAGCCCCTCCTTTTGGGGAGTAAACTCCGGAAAGAGGGTGGTCTGCACCAGGTCGCGCTCCACCTCGATCACGAAGTCAAACTGATCGCCGATAAAGAGGCTGTCCGGCTCGATGCGGGCACGGACAATGGGCGTGTCATTCTCCGCCACAGCCACCAGGCTCACAAGCGCCAAGAGGGAAAGTAGAAGCAATCGTTTCATCGCTGCTTAAAGAGTTTGATCAGCTCGGCCACATAATCCCCGTCGGTGGTGATTTCGGCCGTGTCGATACGGTTGTGTTTCAAAGTATTGAGAATCTCCTCGCTCCGCTTGAGCCAAGAGGCGGCATAGTGCTCACGCACGCGGCGCGACGAGGTATCGACCCACACCTTGCGGTCGGTCTCGGCATCGCGCAACTCGACAATGCCCACATCGGGCAGCTCCCGCTCGCGGGGGTCGATGATGCGGATACCCACCAAATCGTGCTTACCGCGGGCGATCTTCAGGGCATCGTCCAGCGCCTCGGCATCCTTGGATGAGTCGAGAAAGTCGGAGAGGATGAAGGTCGTGCAACGCTTCTTATTGACATTCGTCAGGAAGCGAATCGGCTCCGAGAGGCAGGTGCGACGCGACTCAGGCTCAAAGCCGATCAACTCGCGGATAATCATCAGAATATGGCTGCGACCCTTCTTCGGGGGGATAAACTTCTCAACCCGATCCGAGAAGAGAATACATCCCACCTTGTCGTTGTTCTGGGCGGCGGAGAAGGCCAGCACGGCGGCAATCTCGGTCATGATGCTCCGCTTGAGGCGGTCGGTCGATCCAAACTCACCCGAAGCCGAGACATCCAAGAGGAGCATCATCGTCAGCTCGCGCTCCTCCTCATAGACCTTGATGTGGGGCTTCGACGAGCGGGCCGTCACATTCCAGTCGATATCGCGCACATCATCGCCGGCACGGTACTCCCTCACCTCGGAAAACGACATACCGCGCCCGCGGAAAGCCGTGTGGTACTTTCCGGCAAAGATCTCGTTCGACAGACCGCGGGTCTTGATCTCGATCTTTCGGACGCGCTTCAGGATATCGTTCTCGTTATCGCGCATTAGGGAACAATTACGTTGTTCAGAATATCGGTGATGATCTCCTCCGAGGTGATGTTCTCGGCCTCGGCCTCATACGTCAGGCCGATGCGGTGACGCAACACGTCGTGGCAAACGGCACGCACATCCTCCGGAATGACGTAGCCGCGACGACGAATAAAGGCGTAGGCACGAGCCGCCTTGGCCAATGAGATCGAGGCACGGGGCGAACCACCGTAGGCGATGAGCGACTGCAGGCGGTCGAGGTTATACTCCTTCGGCTCGCGCGTGGCGAAGATGATATCGACGATGTATTTCTCGATCTTCTCGTCCATATAGACATCCTCCACGACCTTGCGAGCCTTGACAATATCCTCGGGCGAGATAACCTTCTTGACCTCCGGCATACCGGCACCCGAGAGGTTCATGCGCACGATGTCGCGCTCCTCCTGCTTCTTGGGATAGGAGATCTTGGCCTTGAGCATGAAACGGTCCACCTGCGCCTCGGGCAGCGGGTAGGTACCCTCCTGCTCCAGGGGGTTCTGCGTAGCGAGCACCAGGAAGGGCTGCGGCAGGGGGTAGGTCTCGTCACCGAGGGTCACCTGACGCTCCTGCATCGCCTCCAGCAGAGCCGACTGCACCTTGGCCGGCGAGCGGTTGATCTCATCGGCAAGGACAAAGTTGGCAAACACGGGGCCCTTCTTGACGATGAAATCCTCCGACTTCTGCGAGTAGATCAGCGTACCGAGCAGGTCGGCCGGCAAGAGGTCGGGCGTAAACTGGATGCGCGAGAAGTTGGCATCGACGGCCTTGGCCAAGGTCGTAATGGCGAGCGTCTTGGCGAGTCCCGGTACACCCTCGAGCAGGATGTGCCCGTTCGAAAGAAGACCGATCAGGAGCGTGTCGATCAGGTGTTGCTGACCCACGATCACCTTGCCCATCTCCTGGCGCAGGGTATCGACAAAGACCGATTCGCGCTCGATGCGCTCGTTAAGTTCTTTGATGTTGATGACTTCTGCCATAGTAATTCGTTTTTATGTTATCTTTTGTTTATTGTTATTTTTCTGCTTTTCGTTTCCTCGTCGCCTGCGGCGACACCTACGGTGAAACGTATGAATTTGCAAATTTATTGTAAAAAACAGAGAAAATCAAAAAAAGTTGAACAAGGAGCAGTTGGGAAAGACAGCAAGGGCAAAAAAAGAAAATTCTTTCCCGCCCTTAATGCCTTTACCGCATTTTTCGAAATGTGAATTTTGAATTCTAAATTTTGAATTTTGAATTCCGATGCGCTATCTTTGTTTTCCAAAATCGAACGAAAATTATGCAATCCGAGATATTAACAGGTTTGAACGATGCGCAACGGGCTGCGGTCGTGAATTTTAACGCTCCGTCGCTTATCATTGCCGGCGCCGGTTCGGGCAAAACGCGCGTGCTGACCTCACGCATCGCCTACATGATCGAGCAGGGGGTTAAGCCGTGGCAGATCCTCGCCCTCACGTTTACGAACAAGGCGGCTGCCGAGATGCGCGAGCGCATCGAAAAGATGGTGGGCGACGGGAGTCGTTACATCCGCATGGGTACGTTCCACTCCGTATTTTCGCGCATTTTGCGCGAAAATGCCGAGCGCATCGGCTACCCCACCACGTTCACGATCTACGAGCCGAACGACGTGAAGAGTCTCCTGAAGACGATCATCAAGGAGATGCAGCTCTCGGACGACAAATACAAGCCCAACGTCATCGCCTCGCGCATTTCGATGGCCAAAAACTCGCTCATCACCCCCGGGGCCTACCTCGCCAAGACGATCTACGCCACCGAGGATCGACAAGCACAGATCCCCGAATTCGGCAACATCTATGCCGAGTATTGCCGTCGTTGCAAGCGCAACGGTGCGATGGATTTCGACGATCTGTTGTTGCAGACGAACATCCTCCTGAAGGATTGTCCCGATGTCTTGGCCAAGTACCAGGAGCAGTTCCAATACATCCTCGTCGATGAGTATCAGGACACCAACTACGCCCAATACATCATCATTCGTCGCCTTTCGCAACTCCATGGTCGGGTCTGCGTCGTGGGCGATGATGCGCAGTCGATCTACTCGTTCCGCGGAGCCAAGATCGAGAACATCCTCTCGTTTCGCAACGACTATCCCTCTGCCGAGGTCTTCAAGCTGGAGCAGAACTACCGCTCGACCCGCACGATTGTCAATGCGGCCAACTCGATCATCAAGAAGAATGCCCGTCAGCTGGAAAAGAGCTGTTTCTCGCAGGGCGACGAGGGCGAGAAGATCCGCATCCTGAAGGCCTACACCGACCGCGAGGAGGCCGAGCTGGTGGTAGGCGACCTGAGGGACAAGATCCGCGAGACGGGCGACAAGTGGTCGGAGGCGGTGATCCTCTACCGCACGAACAACCAGTCGGCCGTCTTGGAGGATAACCTCCGCCGTCGCGGTATCCCCTACCGCATCTACAAGGGTTCGTCGTTCTACGACCACAAGGAGATCCGCGACATGATGGGCTACATCCGTCTGGTGATCAATCCGCGCGATGACGAGGCCTTCAAACGCATCGTCAACTACCCCGCACGCGGCATCGGCGACACGACCGTCGAGCGCATTGCGCAGATTGCCGCTTCGCGTCAATGCTCGATGTGGGAGGCGGTCGATCAGCTCGTGGCAGAGCCGGTCACGGATGCCGTGCAACGAGCCATCGTCCGCAAAGTGACCGAATTTGTGCAACTGATTCGTTCGCTGTCGCTTGCACGCACCACAATGGGGCTTTACGAGTTCGGTCTGGAGCTTGCCACCAAGTCGGGCATCCTGCCCCTCTATCGGCAGGACAACTCGCCCGAAAATGCCTCGGCACTCTCGAATATCGAGGAGCTGTTGAACTCGATGCAGGAGTTCAAGGAGCGCGTCGATGCCGAGATCCGTGGCGGAGAGCGCGAACCGGAGGAGGAGGCCACGATCGAGGAGTGGTTGCAGGGGGTGATGCTGATGACCGACATGGATTCGGACGACCCCGACGACCAGAACAAAGTAACGCTCATGACCGTCCACTCGGCCAAGGGGCTGGAGTATAAATATGTCTATATTGTCGGCCTGGAGGAGAATCTCTTCCCCTCGATGCGTGCCGCCGAGTCGGCCGACGGAATCGAGGAGGAGCGACGTCTGTTCTATGTGGCCCTCACGCGCGCCAAGTGTGCGGCCACAATCTCCTATGCCGAGATGCGCTTCAAGTGGGGCAATATGGAGTTCTCGCGTCCGAGTATGTTCCTGCGCGAAATTGACCCCGAGTACATCGAATCGGAGGTTGATTTCCGTGCCGAGCGCCAACGCCCTGCACCGAGCGAGGAGGGCGTGCAGGCCATCGACGAGTTGCGCCGTCGCTTCGATTACCGCTTCCAACAGAAACGGCAGGAGAACCCCGCATCGGGCAGCTATGGCAGTCGCAACGGCTACGCACCCCGCCCCGCGGATGGCGAGTCGGGACGCGTGCAACGCTTCACGCGCCAAAACGACCCCTACCGCAAACAAGGATCGACAAGTTACCCCAACACGCGAACCCAATTCGATCAACGGGTCGAGCAGGCCATCCATGCGCTCTCCGGCGAGCAGCGTCGCTTGATACGCACAGCGGCCACAACGGCCTCGGGTGCTTCAACTGCCCCCGCAGGTGAGTGCACCTACCACGCCGGTGATCGCGTCGAACACGCCGTCTTCGGCCGTGGGGATGTGATCCGCATCGAGCGCACGAACGACGATTGGAAAATCGTGGTCGATTTCCCGCACCACGGGCAGAAGACCCTGCTGACCAAATTTGCCAAACTCAGAAAGTTATAGCGATGACTTTACAGGAACGATACGCAGGAATCATCGACTATTTTCAGCACGAAATGCCCTCGGCCGAGAGCGAGCTGAAGTTCGAAAACGAGTGGCAACTCTTGGTGGCGGTCGTCCTCTCGGCGCAGTGCACCGACAAGCGGGTCAATATGACTACGCCCGCCCTCTTTGCGGCCTACCCCACCCCCGAACGGATGGCCGAGGCCTCAACGGAGGAGATCTACGCATATATCCGCTCGATCTCCTACCCCAACAACAAGGCCAAGCACCTCGCGGCCGCTGCCCGTATGCTCGTCGAGGAGTTCGGAGGCAAGGTACCCGATGACCTGGAGCAGCTGCAACGCCTGCCGGGTGTGGGGCGCAAGACGGCCAACGTGCTGGGGGCGGTGCTGTGGCAGCGCGAGGTGATGCCCGTCGATACGCACGTCTTCCGCGTGGCGGAGCGCATCGGCCTTACCTACCACTCGAAAACACCCCTCCAAACCGAGAAAACCCTCTCGAAACACATCCCCGGACACCTCTTGCCCGTGGCTCACCACTGGCTCATCCTGCATGGGCGCTATATCTGCATCGCCCGCAAACCCAAGTGCGAGAAGTGTGGGATTACGGCTTGGTGTCGGCACTTTGAGAAGAGGAAAGAGGAAAGAGCAAAGAGGAAAGAGATAACCTTGCGATTAAGCCGAGTGCAGAGGCCGCTTGCGGACTTTGCTGAGGCGGAGCAAGGTCGAGCCACCGAAGGTGGGTCAAAGAGGAAAGAGATAACCTTGCGATTAAGCCGAGTGCAGAGGCCGCTTGCGGA
>CAYOEE010000046.1:9848-9946 GCA_964402935.1 uncultured Alistipes sp.
CTTTGCCGAGCCGCGAGGAGAAAAAGCCTGCAAAACAGGGTTCATTTAGAAGCTGTTTGAATTTGTTTGCGAAATGATTTTACAGCTTTTTTGTGGCT
>CAYOEE010000047.1:0-9810 GCA_964402935.1 uncultured Alistipes sp.
GTAATCGCCTGCGAGGGAAAGAGCGATGATGAGATAATTCGAGAAATCACAGATTTCTAAGAGGAAAGAGGAAAGAGCAAAGAGCGAAGAGGAGAGAGCGAAAAGTAAAGAACAAAGAGTTGAGAGTTGAAAGTTTTTCAGTGGCCTCAGTCGGCTCAGTCGGCTCAGTAGCCCCGTGGGGCTTAGACTTTAGACCGGACGACCGCCAACGACCTCTGCCTCCCGATTGTTAATTTTGAATGCTAAATTTTGAATTGTGAGTAACAACTCACCCATAGGTATCTACGATTCGGGGATGGGCGGACTTTCCGTCCGTCGGGAGGTGTGTCGCCTTTTGCCCGAGGAATCGGTGGTCTATCTCGGTGACGGGAAGAACTGCCCCTACGGCTCTCGCTCGGTGGAGGAGATACGTCGGCTCTCTATCGAAGCGGTGGAGCACCTGCTGAGGATGGGGTGTAAGCTCGTGGTGGTGGCCTGCAATACGGCTACGGCAGCTGCGATCGAAAGTCTGCGGGCATTGTATCCCGACCTGCCGATCGTAGGCATGGAGCCGGCCGTGAAACCGGCCTGCTTGAGAACCAAGAGCCGCGTGGTGGGTGTCTTGGCTACGGAGCGGTCGCTTGATGGCGATCTGTTTCGACGCACGGCGGCTCGCTATGGCGCCGATATCGAGGTTATCACGGCTGCCGGAAGGGGCTTTGTGGAGTTGGTCGAGGAGGATCGGGAGCTGAGCGACGAAGCTGTCGAGCAGGTAGGTGCGGTGATTCGACCGATGCTTGAACGAGGGGCAGATCAAATCGTGTTGGGATGCACCCATTACCCTTTCCTTCGTGAGGCTTTGGAGCGTGCTTCGGAGGGTTACGAGGTGACCTTTGTCGATCCCTCGGAGGCGGTGGCACGCCGGGTCGGACAACTGCTCGACGAGCATAACCTCCGAGCCGAGGTGGGACATGAACCGCGTTATGAGTTTGAAACTTTTGCCGATGAGGCCTATCGCGTGCGCCTGATCAAAAAGGCGACCGATACGAAATAGCCTCACACGGGCGTTATTATATATAAGGAAAAACAGATTATGGCAACAACGAATAAACGAGCATCAAACGGCCGTCAGCGGGTACAGCGCTCCGAGAACGAGAGCGCACGCTGGATCGCGGGCCTTGTGATTATCTTCATAGCCCTCTTTGCGGCGGCTTCGGTTCTCTCCTCCTACTTTGCCTGGGAGGGGGATCAGAGCGGTCTGCAACTCAGTAGCGAGGAGCGCGATACGCTGGGCGTAACGCCTGAGAATATGTGCGGCTGGCTGGGTGCACGGATCGGTGTACTGCTGGTCGATCGTTCGTTTGGCGTCTTTGGTATCCTGCTGCCCATTATCCTGCTGTTGGTCGGTGTGTGCGTGATTCGCAAGCGTCCGCTGGTGGTCAATCACCTGGCCTTGTCGCTCGTGCTGGTGATGATTCTCGGCTCGCTCACGCTGGGCTTTGCCTTTGGTTCGAAGTGGAGTCTTTGTGCTTCGACGGGGTGGGGTGGCGCTTTCGGTATCGAGGTGGCCAAGATCCTGCACGGCCATATTGGCGGTTTTGGTACGGTGATTCTGTTGCTGGGCGGCTGGATATTGACGGGTGTCTTTATCAACCGCAACTTTATCAATAAGGTAAACGATGCCACCAGCATCCTGGTCGATAAGGGTGGCCAGGTGGTTGATCTGTTGCGCCACCGCGAACGAGCCGAGGAGGAGCAGAGCACTCCGGCTGAGGAGCCGGAGGAACTTTTCGAGGAGGAGCCGACCGAGCATCCCGCACCGGTACAAACCCCTGCCCCTGCCCCGACTCCTGTTTCGACTCCCCAAACGATCGAAGAGGTTGCCGAGGAGCGCCCGACGTTGCGTGCTGCCGTGAAACGCGAATTGCAGCAGGAGGAGAACCCCTTCGAGGAGGTTGATCTCTCGGCCAAGCGTGCCGAGCAACGGGTGGTGATCGGTCGTGGCGGTCTGGTGGAGCTGGAGCGCCCTGCACCGCGCGTGGTGCAGAACGGCCCCTTTGAGGAGATTGACCTCAGCCCGGTGACCGAGACCGTGCAGCCGGAGGTGGCCGAAGAACCTGTCGTAGAGCCTCCAACGGAGGGCTTTGAGCTGGTTGAGCAGACCGCGCAACCGACGCCGACCGTAGTACCCCAAACACCGCCTGCTACGCCCCAAACTCAACCCACCGAGGGACTTGTGGTGGTGGTCGAAGATCCGAAAGAGGAGGAAGAGGCCAAGCGCATCGCCGAGCTTTACGACCCGACGAAGGACCTTTTGACCTACAAGAAGCCCCCCTTCGCCCTTTTGGAGGATTACCAATCCGATATGGAGGTCTCGGAGGATGAGATCTTCGAGAATAAATGCAAAATCGAGGAGACGCTCAAGACCTTCGGTATTCCGATTCAGAAGATCAAGGCGACCGTCGGCCCGACGGTTACGCTCTACGAGATTGTCCAGGCGCAGGGTGTGAAGATTGCCAAGATTCAGGGCTTGGAGCAGGATATTGCCCAGAGCCTCAAGGCGTCGGGTATTCGTATCATTGCCCCTATTCCGGGCAAGGGTACGATCGGTATCGAGGTGCCGAATCGCAACAAACGGATCGTCTCGATGTACTCGGCCATCCGCTCGAAGCGTTTCCATGAGACGAAGGCCGAGTTGCCGGTGGTGATCGGTCGCACGATCCAGAACGAAAACTACGTCTTCGACCTGGCCAAGATGCCTCACTTGCTGGTGGCCGGTTCGACGGGTACGGGTAAGTCGGTGGGTCTGAACGCGATTATTACGTCGCTCCTGTACCGCAAGCATCCCGCCGAGCTGAAGCTGGTGATGATCGACCCCAAGATGGTCGAGTTCTCGCTCTACGGCAAGCTCGAAAACCACTTCCTGGCCAAGATGGAGTCCGAGGAAAAGGTGATTATCACCGATCCGATGAAGGCGGTCTATACGCTCAACTCGCTCTGCACGGAGATGGAGACCCGATTGGAGCTGTTGAGCCGAGCCGGCACACGCAACATCGTGGAGTATAACCAGAAGTTTACTTCGCGCCGCCTGAACCCCGAGAAGGGACATCGCTTCCTGCCTTACGTGGTGGTTGTAATCGACGAGTTTGCCGACCTGATTATGATGGCCAAGGAGGTCGAGCGTCCCGTGATGCGTTTGGCGCAAAAGGCACGTGCCGTGGGTATTCACCTTATTGTGGCTACGCAGCGACCCGATGTGAAGGTCATCACGGGTGGTATCAAGGCCAACTTCCCTGCCCGCATCGCTTTCCGCGTGATCCAGATGATCGACTCGCGCACGATTCTCGACCGCCCGGGTGCCGAGCAGCTGATCGGTCGTGGCGATATGCTCTTCTCGCTCAACGGTGATGTGACGCGCGTGCAGTGCGCCTTGGTCGAGACCAAGGAGGTGGAGCGCATCGTGGATCATATCTCCCGTCAGCAGGGCTACACGTCGGCCTACCTCCTGCCCGATTATGTGCCGGAGGGAAGCGAAGGCGCGATGGGTAGCGAGGAGCAGGATACAGCCCCAAAGAAGTACGATTCGCTCTTTGCCGAGATTGCCCGCGATGCGGTTATGAACGGCTCGATCTCGACCTCGATGATTCAGCGCAACTACGAGGTGGGCTTCAACCGTGCCGGCCGTATCATGATGCAGCTGGAGCGAGCCGGTATCGTAGGACGTGCGCAGGGTGCAAAACCGCGCGATGTGCTCTTCCATGATTCGCCCTCGCTGGAGGCGAAGTTACAGGATTTGGGACTGTTTTAGGAACAATCCCCAATCCTGCAACTAATTCAAAATTTAGAATTTAGAATTCAAAATGAAACGCTTTTCACTTCTCTCTCCTCACTCTCTCCTCTCTCTCCTCACTCTCTCCTCTCTCTCCTCTCTCTCCTCTTTGCTCTTTGCTCTTTGCTCTTTGTTCTTCCCTCTCTCTGCTGTTGGGCAGGATCGGGCTTCGGAGCTGATGACAAAGATGCGGGAGGCGATGCACTCGGTGGGAAATTACGAGGCCGCCTTTACGATTTCGCAGGGCGAGCAACAGCTCCTCGGCTCGTTTGCTATCGAAGGGGATCGCTACCGCATCGAGATGCTTGACATGGAGGTTTTCGGAGAGGCTACGGAGCGTTACGAGGTGAATAAGCAGCGCCGTGAGGTGACCATTATGCAGACCGATCTAAAGTCGGCCGATATCCTTTCGAACCCCGCTCATGCGCTGGCGTTGGTCGGTGAGCAGTACCGCGCCGTGTTGCTCACGGAGCAACAATCAGAGGCGACGCTGAGCCTTCAGGTCGATGCCGCGATGCGCGATGCCATTCGACTGATCATCAATAAGAAAACCTATCTTCCGCAGACGATTGTTTATCTGATGGACGGGCTGGAACTCAAGATCGAAATCCACGTGATCAAACCGCTTGAAGCGTCGCTTCCGACGTTCGATGCGGCGGCCTATCCCGACTATGAAATGATTGATTTTCGTTAAACCTATAAACTCAGACTTATGAAACGAATGCGATGGATGCTGACTGCGTTGGTGCTGGCTCTCTCTTGTTCGATGTGCGCTATGGGGCAACAAGCTCCGAAGGTAATTAAACTCGATACGCCGACCTTTACGGAGGGTATGGGGTTGATGGAGGCGCTGAAAAACCGCAAATCCTCCTCGGGATTTACCAACAAGGAGATTCCCTTGCAGGACATTTCGAATCTGATGTGGGCTGCGCTGGGTGTGAATCGTCCCGATGGAAAGCGCACCGCTCCGACCGGTTCGAATCGTCAGGAGATCGAGCTGTATGCCTTCTTTGAGTTTGGTGCCTATTATTACAACTACAAGAACCACACGCTGGAGCTGGTGGCCGAGGGTGATCATCGTGCCATTACGGGTCGTGCCAACGTGCAGGATGCCTATCTGAATCTGTTGTTTATCGCCGATACCGACAAGACGGGACCCGGCCATCGTCCCGGGGATGCCAATACGGTTTCGTATGTGAATGTGGGCTATGTGTCGCAGAATGTCTATCTGTATTGCGCAAGTGCAGGCTTGGGCAGCCGTGCGCGCGGCGGGTGGAATCAGCTGGAGGTGATCAAGCGACTCGGTCTGAAGGAGTCGATGGTGGTCGTGCTCGGCCAGACCGTGGGCTATTGCGAGTAGAAAGCAATGTAACTCCTCCCGAGGAGCGAAAAGCACAAAGGGCGCAAAAGGCGTGAAGGGTTCTTCATGATCTCCTTTGCGCCCTTTGTGTTTTTTTTGCTTTTGTGATTCTCCGAGGGGGTGTCGAGAAAAATTTCCGAAGCCGCAGAATCGCCCGAAAAGGGGTAAAGAAACGATTTTTCTTACGCGCGCGGGCGAAAAAGAGCCGTCGAAAATTGCTAAAATCGAAAATTAAGCCTATTTTTGTACGTTAAAACAAGCGTGAAAGTTATAAACCAAGCGAAAATGATAACTGAAGAAGAGAAGAATGCCGGTTTGGTCGGCCGTATTGTGCCGGTCAATATCGAAGAGCAGATGAAGACTGCCTACATCGACTACTCGATGTCGGTCATCGTGTCGCGTGCCTTGCCCGATGTGCGCGATGGTCTGAAGCCCGTACACCGCCGTATCTTGTACGATATGTCGGCCGAGCTGGGTCTGACGCACGACAAACCGACGCGTAAGTCGGCCCGTATCGTCGGTGACGTGCTCGGTAAGTTCCACCCCCACGGTGACACGTCGGTCTATGACGCGATGGTGCGCCTGGCACAGGAGTGGGCTATGCGTTATCCGCTCGTGGAGGGTCAGGGTAACTTCGGTTCGATGGACGGTGACTCGGCGGCTGCCATGCGTTATACGGAGGCCCGCATGAAGAAGATCACCGACGAGGTGATGGCCGATATCGACAAGGAGACGATTGATTGGACGCTCAACTTCGATGATACGATCCAGGAGCCTACGGTGCTTCCGACGAAAATTCCGCTCCTGATCGTGAACGGTACGAGCGGTATCGCCGTAGGTATGGCAACGAACATGGCTCCGCACAACCTCTCGGAGGTGGTGGATGCCTGCTGCGCCTATATCGACAATCCCGAACTGACGGGCGAGGAGATGCTGCAATACATCAAGGCTCCCGACTTCCCGACCGGTGCCCAGATCTACGGCTACGAGGGCGTGAAGGAGGCTATGCTGACGGGTCGCGGTCGCGTGGTGATGCGTGCCAAGACCGAGATCGAGACCACCCCCTCGGGTCGTGAGTGCATCGTCGTGACGGAGATTCCCTACATGGTCAATAAGGCGGAGATGATCAAGAAGATCGCCGACATGATCAACGAAAAGAAGCTGGAGGGTATCTCGTACATCAACGATGAGTCGGACCGCACGGGTCTGCGTATCGTGATCATCGTCAAGCAGGATGCGTTGGCGAGCGTCGTACTGAATAACCTCTACAAGAATACGCCGCTCCAGACCTCGTTTGCAGTGAACAATATCGCCCTCGTGAAGGGTCGTCCGCAGCTTCTGCCGATGCGTGATCTGGTGATGCACTTCGTGAATCATCGTCACGACGTGGTCGTGCGTCGTACGCGCTACGACAAGCGCAAGGCCGAGGAGCGACTCCACATCGTGCAGGGTCTGTTGGTGGCTCAAGACAATATCGACGAGATCGTACACATCATCCGTTCGTCGCGCACGCCCGATGAGGCCAAGCAGCGCATGATGGAGCGTTTCGGCCTGGACGAGATTCAAGTTTCGGCCATCATCGAGATGCGTCTGCGTGCCCTGACGGGTCTGGAACATGGCAAACTCGTTGCCGAGCGTGATGAGTTGATGGCCTTCATCCAGCGCATGGCCGATATCCTGGCAAGCGAGGCTTTGCAGTTGGAGGTTGTGAAGAACGAGCTGTTGGAGATCAAGGAGAAGTATGGCGACGAGCGCCGCACGGAGATCGTCTATGCCGCCGAGGAGTTCAACCCCGAGGACTTCTACGCCAACGAGGATGTGGTGATCACCATTTCGCACATGGGTTACATCAAGCGCACGCCGCTGGCCGAGTACCGCGCCCAGCATCGTGGCGGTATCGGTGTGAAGGGTAGCGCCACGCGCGATGCCGACTTTATCGAGCATATTTATGTGGCCAAGATGCACAATACGATGCTCTTTTTCACCGAGCAGGGTAGATGTTATTGGCTCAAGGTATACGAAATTCCCGAAGGAACACGTTCTTCTAAGGGAAGAGCCATTCAAAACGTCATCCAGATCGCCCAAAACGACAAGGTGCGTGCCTACCTCAATGTATGGAATCTCCAGGACGAGGAGTTCCAGAACAACTACTACATTGTGATGTGTACGCGTCGTGGTACGATCAAGAAGACGAAGGTGAAGGAGTACTCCCGTCCGCGTCAGAACGGTATCAACGCCATTGTGGTTCGTGAGGGTGACGAGTTGCTTGATGCACGCATCACGAGCGGCAACGCCGAGATCCTGATCGCAGCCCGCGAGGGTAAGGCGATCCGCTTCAACGAGCAGACCGTGCGCGCCATCGGTCGTGTAGGTGCCGGTGTTCGCGGTATCTCGATCGAGGAGGATGACGAGGTAGTAGGCATGATCGCCGTCGAGCCGGATGACAAGAAGGATGTGCTGGTAGTGAGCGAGAACGGCTTCGGTAAGCGTACCGATCTGGATGAGTACCGCATCACGAACCGTGGCGGTAAGGGTGTGAAGACTATCAACGTGACGGAGAAGACCGGTAAGTTGGTGTCGATCCAGGCTGTGGGCGACGACAACGACCTGATGGTCATCAACCGCTCGGGTGTCGTAATTCGCACGGCGGTCGATCAGATTCGTCTGGCGGGTCGCGCCACGCAGGGCGTGAAGGTGATCAACCTCCGCGAGGGTGACTCGATCGCTTCGGTGGTTGTAGTCCCGAAGAACGACGAGGAGGAGCAACCTGCTGCTGAGGGAGCCGAGGGCGTTGTGACGGAGAATCCTGCAACGGAGACACAAGCCACGGAGCAAAATCAGACCCCGATTGAGGAGTAGCAAAAGTCTGAAACCCAACGAGTAAACAGATAAAAACAAACAAAACCTAAAATTCATAGAGTATGAAAAGAATGATTTTGGTGGCTCTGGCTGCCGTGCTTCTGGCTGTACCGGCTGCTGAGGCACAGAAGGTGAACAAGTCGGCTCTCGTGGCTAAGCTCCAAAAGAGCGATGCCGATGTCGCCGATGCAAAGAAGAACGCGAAGGCCTCGACGTGGGTAAATCGCGGTAAGGCCTACTACGAGGCTGCCGTTGCCCCGACGAAGGATGTCTTCGTAGGTATGGATACGATGATGGCCAAGCTGACGCTGGGTGAGCCTCAGTCGGTAGATCAGGAGACGCTCTCCGGTGTGGCTTACGAGTCGTGGGTATATCCCTTCGTGACGGTCTATATGAAGGATGGCAAGGTGGCTACCTGGACCGAGACGCAGACGGTCTATGCAGGTGCCGGTGAGGTGGCTGTTGAGGCGTACCTCAAGGCGCTCTCGATCGACCAGAAGCAGGCCGAGAAGGTAAAGGAGGGTATGCAGCAGCTGGCTAACTACTACTCGCAGCTCGGTAATACGTCGCTCGATGCCGGTCGTTTTGCCGATGCAGCCGAGGGTTACCTGCAGGCTCACAACATCCTCTCGAACCCCGTCATGGGTACGCCGCAGGATGGTACGCTGGTTTACTATGCCGGTTATCTCCGCACGATGGACGGTGCCAACAACCCCGAGTCGTTCGTGAAGGGTGCCAAGCACCTGGAGGATGCCCTGGCTATGAATTATGCCGATGGGGAGGGTAATATCTACTACTACCTCTTCCACTGCTATTATGGCCAGAAGGCTGCCGATAAGGCTTTTGTACTTAAGTCGAAGGATGCCCTTTTGGCAGGTATCGAGAAGTACCCGAAGAACGAGCGTATTTTGGAGGGTCTCTTGTCGCTCTACACCACTGAGGAGGGCGTAGGTGATCCGCAGGACCTGGTCGCTATGCTCGATGGTCAGCTGGCCGAGAATCCCGAGAGCGTGGATCTCTGGTTTGGTCGTGGCCGTCTGTTCTATGCCCTGAAGGACTACGACAAGTCGGTTGAGTCGTTTAAGAAGGTCGCCGAGCTGAAGCCCGACCTGTATGAGGGTTGGTTCTACCTGGGGCTGTTCTACACCCTGAAGGGCGACCAGCAGAATCAGATCATCAACGACAAGCAGTACACTTCGCAGTCGGCTTATGACGCTGACCTGGAGGTTGTTAATGACATCTATCGTCAGGCTATCCCCGCCTTCGAGAAGGCTCTGGAGATTCAGCCCAACAGCGTAGATACACTCGAGTCGCTCAAGGCGCTCTGCTTCCGTCTGCGCGACGATGCCGGTATGATGGATAAGTACAACAAGTACAACGATGCTTGGAATGCTGCCAAAGGCCAGTAATTGAAAATTTCATAGGGCATATTTCGCCCTTCGTTGCAAGCCCCGAATGGATTACCATTTGGGGCTTGTTGTTTTTTTTGTGGGGGCGCTGAGGCCACTGGGGCGACTGAGGCGACTGGGGCGACTGGGGCGACTGGGGCGACTGAGGCAACTGAAAGAACCGTTGGTAAGGTGGTGAAAGGTCGTCGGGCTTTTGGTCTGGGGCCACTGAGGCCACTGAGGCCACTGAGGCCACTGAGGCCACTGAGGCCACTGAAAAACTTTCAACTTTCAACTTTCAACTTTCAACTTTCAACTTTCAACTTTCAACTTTCAACTCTCAACTCTCAACTCTCAACTCTCAACTCTCAACTCTCAACTCTCAACTCTCAACT
>CAYOEE010000048.1:0-9481 GCA_964402935.1 uncultured Alistipes sp.
GATTGATACCGAGCGCACGATCGGTGCCGATATCATGATGGCCTTCGACGAGTGTCCCCCGGGGGATGCTCCGCGCGACTATGCGGCTCGCTCGCTCGCCCTCACGGAGCGCTGGCTCGATCGCTGTTTCAACCGCTACCACCAGACCTCGCCCAAATATGGCCACTACCAGGCCCTCTTTCCCATTGTGCAGGGATGTGCCTACCCCGACCTGAGAGCCAAGGCGGCCGAGAACGTGCAGCAGTACGATGCCGACGGCTACGCCATTGGCGGTTTGGCCGTGGGAGAGCCGACGGAGGTGATGTACTCGATGATCGAGGTGGTCAATGCCGTGTTGCCCGAAAACAAGCCCCGCTACCTGATGGGGGTCGGAACGCCGGTCAATATCCTCGAAGGCATCGACCGCGGTGTGGATATGTTCGACTGTGTGATGCCGACGCGCAACGGGCGCAACGGCCAACTCTTCACGGCCGAGGGTATCATCAACATTCGCAACAAGAAGTGGGAGAACGACTTCACGCCCATCGACCCCGCGGGCACGGCCTTTGTCGATCAGGTCTATACGAAGGCCTACCTGCACCACCTGGCCGTCTGCCAGGAGATGCTTTGTGCCGAGATCGCCTCGCTGCACAACATCGCCTTCTACCTGCGACTGGTGCGCATGGCGCGTGAGCACATCATTGCCGGCGACTTCAAGCCCTGGAAAGAGCAGATGGTTCAAAAACTCACCCAACGCCTCTAATTGCCATGAAGATCAGCAACCCCGGATTCAAGATTTTGGATCGTTACATATTGGGCAAGTTCCTCATGACCTTCTTCTTCGCCATTGCGATGATCCTCGTGATCGTCGTACTGTTCGACTATGTGGAGAAGATCGATGACTTCACGGAGCTGCACGCCCCCCTCTCGGAGGTGTTGTTCGACTACTACCTGAACTTCATCCCCTACTTTGCGAACCAGTTCTGTTCGCTCTTTACCTTCATTGCCTGTATCTTCTTCACCTCGAAGCTCGCCTATCAGACAGAGATCGTGGCGATGCTCTCGGGCGGTATGTCGTTCCGAAGATTGATGTGGCCCTACTTCCTGGGCGCACTGATCATCGGCTCGATGTCGCTCACGCTCAACCTGTGGGTGATTCCCGTCACGCAGCAGAAGATCGTCTCGTTCGAGGCGAAGTATATCAAGCGTCGTCAGAATGTGCAGTTCGACCGCCACATCTATCGTCAAATCGAGCCGGGTACGTTTGCCTATGTGCGCGGCTATCAAAACAGCTCGAAGCGTGCCTCGTTCTTTGCTCTGGAGCGGTACGAAGATGGCTCGATGACCCGCTCGTTGGAGGCGGCCGATGTGACCTTCAACCCCGAAACGAAGCGCTGGTCGGCTCAGCGCTACACCACGCGCGAATTTGACTCGCTCGAGAACGAAACCTTCACCCAATACCGCAACCTCGATACGCTCATCAACCTCGAAGAGGCGGAGCTGGGTGTGGTGAATCAGCTCATCAAGACGATGAACATCCACGAGTTGAACGAGTTTTTGGCCCAGCAACGCGAAAAAGGCTCCGATACGATCAACATCATCCAGGTCGAACAACACGCCCGCTTCGCCTATCCGCTCGGTACGTTTATCCTGACCCTGATCGGTGTTTCGCTTTCGTCGCGCAAGGTGCGAGGCGGTACGGGTCTGCATATCGGTGTGGGTATCGCCCTCTGCTTTTCGTACATCCTCTTCTACCGATTCTTCGAGGAGTTTGCCAAGAGTGGATCACTGCCCCCCGGACTGGCCATCTGGCTACCCAACCTGATCTATCTCCTTATCGCCATCTACCTCTACCAGAAGGCCCCGAAATAGTATTTACGCATTGCAATTATGGCAAAGAAAACCAATAAAACACTTTGGCAGCGGTTGCGTTCGAACCGCCTGCTGTGGAATCTCTTTCTGATCGTCGTGATCATGTTTGTGCTGGCCGTTGCGGCGCATCTGTTGATGCAGATCGCCACGCGCCACGGTGCTCGACGTACGGTGCCCGACTTCGCGGGCATCTCCCTGAAGGATGCCGAGCAGCTGGCTGCCCGGCACGACCTGACGCTCCACATCAACGATTCGCTCTTTGTCCCCGCCTATGAGGGGGGCATTGTGCTCGACCAGCTCCCCGAAAGGGGCGTGGAGGTGAAGCCCGGACGTACGGTCTATATCACGATCAACTCGTTCCGCCAGAAGATGGTTCCCGTTCCCTTTGTGGCGGGGCGTTCGTTGCGTCAGGCGAAGAATATGCTCGAAATTGCCGGTCTGGAGATCGCGGAGTTGGTCTATCGTCCCGACATGGCCACGAACTATGTGCTGGAGCAGTACTACGACCGTCAGCAGATCCTGGCCGAGAGCCATGTGGAGGCCGAGATGGGGTCGGGCATCACGCTCTATGTGGGCGTGGAGGAGAACGAGAACGTCACCTTCGTACCGCAGGTGGTGGGTCTTTCGCTGCACGATGCAAAGGGACGCCTGTGGGAGTCGGGACTCAATGTCGGCAAGGTGATCTACGAGGAGGGTATCAACCTTCTGAACCAAAAGCAGGCGCGTGTCTATGCCCAGAGCAACCCCGCCGAGCAGGCTCTGGGATTGGGTACGGCTGTGGATCTGATGCTTACGCTCGATATGGAGCGCGTCAAGCAGGTGCGTGCAGAGGCCGAGAAACTGGCTCGTGAGGCGGCCGAGGAGCGTCTGCGCCTCGAAAAGGAGCAGGCCGATTCGTTGGCACGTGCAGCCCTGGAGGGAACGCTCGAAAACGCCGAGCCGACGCAGGAGCAAACCGAAGATGATTTTTTTGAGTAATGAGTCTGCACGAACATAACGAGGAGCTGCGTGACGAGTTGCTCACGGCCGACGCAGAGGCCAATCTGCTCACCGACGAGGAGGGTGAAGATGGCGAGGAGGGTGGTCTGTACGAACACTTTAACGTCACGGTCGATAAAGGGCAGTCGCTCCTTCGCTTGGATAAATTCCTCAAGGCGAGGATGGAACGCTCGTCGAGAAACCGCATCCAGGCGGCCATCGACTCGGGCAACGTGTTGGTAAACGGTGCGCCCTCGAAGTCAAGCTACAAGGTCAAGCCGCTCGATTATATCCAGGTCGTGATGCCCTATCCGCGTCGCGACGTATCGCTCATCCCTGAAAATATTCCGCTCGAGATTCCCTACGAGGACGAGGATCTGCTCCTGGTCAATAAGGCGGCCGGCATGGTCGTGCACCCGGGTGTGGGCAATCACTACGGCACGCTGGTCAATGCCCTTTTGTACCACCTGCAAGGAGCTGATGCACAGGCCGCGAGCGAGGATCGTGCCGGCTTGGTACACCGCATCGACAAGGATACGTCGGGTCTGTTGGTTATCGCCAAAAACGAGGAGGCGCACGCCCGCCTGGCCAAGCAGTTCTTTGACCATACGATCTACCGTCGCTATGTGGCGCTCGTGTGGGGCAACTTCGAGGAGGACGAGGGGACGATCATCGGCAACATCGGTCGCTCGCCCCGCGAACGCCAGAAGATGTATGTCTTCGAAGACGGGTCGGACGGCAAGCACGCCGTGACACACTACAAGGTGTTGCGTCGCTATGGTTATGTAACCCTCGTCGAGTGCCGTCTTGAGACGGGACGCACGCATCAGATTCGCGTCCACATGGCCTGGAAGGGACACCCCTTGTTCAACGATGCCCGCTACGGAGGCGACCGCATCCTGAAGGGTACGACCTTCTCGAAATACAAACAATTCATCGAAAACTGCTTCGAGTTGATGCCCCGCCAGGCACTGCACGCCAAGGCGCTCGGTTTTACGCACCCGCGCACGGGCAAGGAGCTGCTGCTCGATAGTGAACTGCCGGCCGACTTTAAGGCCGTGCTTCAGAAGTGGGATACCTACACCTCGGCCAACGATACGGTCGAAGTATAACCGATAAGCCATGAAACAACTGCTGACTCTGCTGTTCGCACTCCTCGTGTGGAGTTGCGCAACCGACAACCGGCCTCGCACGCCGCAGGAGGTGATTATCGAGAATATTGCCCGCACGTCGTTCCCCGATCGCGTGTGGGAGATTGCGCCGATCGAGGGTGCGGAGATGCTCCCCGTGATCCAGCAGGCGATCGACTCCTGCTCCTACTACGGGGGCGGTATGGTACGCATCGGGGCGGGTCATTATGCCCTGAACGGCCCGCTGAAGCTGAAGAGCAACGTCAATCTGCACCTTGTGGAGGGCGCATACTTGCAATTCAGCGGTCGCTCGGCCGATTTTCTGCCCGTGGTTTTGACCCGCTGGGAGGGCACGGAGCTTTACGGCCACTCGCCGATGATCTACGCCTACCATTGCACGAACATCGCCCTGACAGGTCGCGGTACGATTGACGCTGAGGGTGGCAGGGAGTTTGCCGCCTGGAGTCGGATCGAGGCCGAGGATCGGGATCGCCTGCGCGAGATGGGCGACAAACTGACCCCCGTCGAGGAGCGTATCTTCGGGGCAGGAACGGTTCTGCGTCCCTCGATGGTGCAGTTCTACGGCTGTTCGCGCATCCTCGTGGAGGACTTGACGCTGAAAGATTCCCCCTTCTGGACGATCCATCCCGTCTTTTGCGACAACGTGATTGTGCGCGGTGTGACGATCGACAGCCACTTCCCGAACAACGACGGCTGCGACCCCGAATCGACCTCGAACGTGCTGATCGAGAACTGCACGTTCCGCACGGGTGACGACTCGGTGGCCATCAAGGCCGGCCGCGATACGGATGGTCGATGGACGGGACGCCCCTCGGAGAATATCGTGGTGCGCAACTGCCTCTTCCACTCCGAGTGCAACGGACTCTGCATCGGTAGCGAGATGTCGGGTGGTGCGGCCAATGTCTATATGGAAAATGTCGAGATCGGCACGGTGAAGAATGCCATCTACTTCAAGTCGAACAAGGATCGCGGTGGCTACATCCGCAATGTACGCGTCAAAGAGATCACCGTGGAGCGGGCTCGTGGTGCGATTCTGCGTTTCGAGACCAACTATTTCGGCTTCCGAGGCGGCAACTATCCGGCCCAATACGAAGATTTCGTGATCGAGCATGTCCAGGCCAAGCGTGCCGATAACTACGCCCTCTTTATGGAGGGAAATCCCGAAAAGAAGATTCGCAACATCCGAATCGAGAACTTCCACACGGAGGATGCCGTGCATCCCTATCACCTGATGCTGACCGACGGGGTTGTGCTGAAAAACAGCTCGATTAACGGCGAGGTGCTCCCCGAAACCCTGCCGGAGGATTCGGAGAAGATCATTTTGGATGTCTATTAACCGCTAAAAGAGTAAGCAATGGCCTTTTTGCCGACCACGATTAAGGAGGTACGCGCGCGCGGGTGGGATGAATTGGATGTCATCCTCTTCACGGGCGATGCCTACATCGACCACCCCTCGTTTGGTGCGGCCGTGATCGGTCGTCTGCTGGAGGCCGAGGGTTATCGCGTGGCCATCGTGCCGCAACCCAACTGGCGCGACGATTTGCGCGACTTCAAGAAGCTCGGCACACCCCGCCTCTTCTTCGCCATCACGGGTGGAGCGATGGACTCGATGGTCAATCACTACACGGCCAACCTGCGCCTCAGACACGACGATGCCTACACGGCCGGTGGCAAGGCGGGCTTTCGTCCCGACCGCACGGTGAAGGTCTATAGCCAAATTCTCAAACGACTGTTTCCGCATACGCCCGTCGTGATCGGCGGCATCGAGGCTTCGTTGCGTCGTCTGACCCACTACGACTATTGGGAAGACAAGCTCCACCCCTCGATTTTGGTCGATTCCGAGGCCGATCTGCTGGTCTATGGTATGGGCGATCGCACCATTTTGGAGGTGGCGCGCGCGATGCGCAACGGCTACAACGCCAAACTGTTAAGAAAGATTCCGCAGGTGGCTTTCCGTGCCGAAAAGGGCTATATCGAGCGACTCGATCCCGAGAAGACGGTGCGCCTGCACTCTTTCGAGGTGTGTCAAAAGTCGAAAGAGGCCTTTGGCGAGAATTTCTGCATCGTCGAGACGCTGAGCAACCTGCTCCATCCCGATAAAACGCTCGTGGAGGCCGTAGGCGAGGAGTGGGTGGTGGTCAATCCGCCCCACTCGATCCTTTCGACCGAGGAGCTGGATCGCTCGTTCGACCTGCCGTATGAGCGTGCACCCCATCCCCGCTACGAGGGGCGTGGTGCGATTCCGGCCTGGGAGATGATCAAACACTCGGTCAATATGCACCGAGGCTGTTTCGGCGGTTGCTCGTTCTGCACCATTTCGGCTCACCAGGGTAAGTTTATCCAGTCGCGTAGCGAGCGGTCGATTTTGCAGGAGGTGGAGGCGATTACCAAGATGCCCGACTTCCGCGGGAACCTCTCCGATATCGGAGGCCCCTCGGCCAATATGTACCGCATGGGCGGACGCGATCGGTCGCTCTGCGAAAAGTGCCGCCGTGCTTCGTGCCTGCATCCGAAGCGGTGTCCGAACCTCGATAACGACCACCGTCCGCTGTTGAAACTCTACGAGAAGATCCGCGCCACGAAGGGGATCAAACACGCCTACATCGGCAGCGGTATTCGCTACGACCTGTTCGACGACAGCCCCTATCTTTCGACCGTCCTCAAATACCACACCTCGGGTCGCCTGAAGGTCGCCCCCGAGCATACGGAGGATCATGTCCTGCATCTGATGCGCAAACCGCCCTTTGCACTTTTTGAGCGGCTGAACGAAGATTTCCGTACGATTTGTCGTCGGGAGGGGTTGCGCTATCAGCTGATTCCCTACTTCATCTCCTCGCACCCGGGTTGCATGGAGCGCGATATGAAGTCGTTGGCTGACAAGGTGTTGGGGAAGCTGCACTTTACACTCGAGCAGGTGCAGGATCTCACGCCCACGCCCATGACCCTCTCGTCGGTGATGTTCTACACGGGGATGAATCCCTACACGCAACGCCCCCTCTTTGTGGCTCGCTCGCAAGAGGAGAAACGCCGACAAAAGGGCTATTTCTTCCGCCAAGATGTAAAGGGCGGAAAAGGCGAGAAAGGCGGAAAAGGCAAAAAGGGCGTAAAAGGCCTATAAACAATCAGCCTAATTCTACATTTTGAATTTTTTACAACGGCAGGTGTTCCTCGACGGTTGTGCGCAGGTGCTCCGCTTCGAGGTGCGTATAGATCTCGGTCGTGAGGATGCTCTCGTGGCCCAGCAGTTCCTGTACCTGGCGGATGCCGGCACCCCCCTCCAGGAGGTGGGTGGCAAAGGAGTGGCGCAGGGTGTGGGGCGAGATTTGCTTGTCGATACCGGCACGCAGTGCCGCCTGCTTAAGAATCATAAAGATCATCACGCGCGTCAGTTGGCGCCCGCGGTTATTTAGGAAGAGCACCTCCTCGCTCGAACGTGCCGCCTTGCGCTTATCTAAGTAGAGCGAAATGCGCTCCCGAGCTAAGGCGCTGATGGGTACCAGACGTTGCTTGTCGCCCTTGCCGATCACGCGGATATACCCCTCGCCGAAAAAGAGGTCGCCCACGCGCAACGAAACAAGCTCCGTGACGCGCAGACCGCACGAGTAGAGCAGCTCGATGATTGCCCGATCGCGCAGCCCTTTGGTCGTATCGATCTCGATGGAGGAGATCAGCAGATCAATTTCGGCGGTCGAAAGGGTGTCGGGTAGCGACCGTGAGGCTTTGGGTGAGGAGATCTCCTCGGCCGGCGAGGTGGTGATTTCGTCGTTGAGCAGCAGGTAGTTGAAGAAGCTGCGGATGCCGCTCAGATTGCGCGCCTGGGAGCTTTTTTCGCGTCCTCGTTCATAGAGCCACTCGAGGTAGCGCTCCACCATTTCGCGCTCCACTTTGCGGGGCGGAACATCCCATTTATGGAGGATGAAGTGGGCAAACTGCTCCAGATCGCGCATATAGGCCTCAACCGAGTTGTCGGACAACCGCTTCTCGATCTTGATGTAGGTGCGGTAGCGTCGCGCCGTCTCCTGCCATTTTTTCAACTGATCCGCCATGTTTCTCGATATTTATCTGTAACTTTGTCTTCGGCAAAGGTAGGAAAATTTTACATAATATTAGATTTCCCGATTTGAAAACCTACAAGGGGCGCGGCATTGTGTTGCACACGCTCAAATATGGCGACTCGTCGATGATCGTCTATCTCCTGACGGATGTGGGCGGACGGCGCAGCTACATGGTGCAGGGGGTTCGTTCGCGCACGGGGCGTGGGTCGAAGCAGGCACTTTTTCAGCCCGTTTTTCCCGTTGAATTCGAGGGGTTGGAGCCGTCGCAAAGTCAGCAGATGCACCGCTTCAAGGAGGTGCGCTCGGGCTTCCTGCTGCAAGGTATTCCGTTCGATGTGCGTAAATCGACCATGGCCCTCTTTATGGCCGAGGTGATCTACCGCCTGATCCGCGAGAGTGAGCGCAACGAGCCGCTCTTTGATTTCGTCTGGAATTCGGTTGCGGCACTCGACCAGATGCAGGAGGGAGTGGCCAATTTCCACCTTTGGTTTTTGGCCCAATTGAGCCGTCTGGTGGGTTTCTTCCCGGGTAACGACCACGAGGCGGGGTGGTGGTTCGACATCAAAGAGGGACTCTTCACCCCACTGCGTCCGCTCCACACGCTCGTCCTCGAACCTGACGAGGCGGCCCTGCTGGATCGCATGATGCAAATCCCCGTCACGGAGCTGCATACCATATCCCTCAACCGCCAACAACGCGTGGCCTTTCTGAACGCCATGCTCACCTACTTCGGCTACCACCTCGACGGCATCAACGCGGTGCAGTCGGTACGCATCCTTAGAGAAGTGTTTTAGAAGAGGAAAGAGAAAAGAGGAAAGAGGAGAGAGGAAAAAGCGAAGGTCAAAGAGGAAAGAGGGAAATTCAAAATATTTTTCAGTAGCCTCAGTAGCCTCAGTCGTCGCTTTCTTGGCACCATTTCTGTACCGCTTCGGCGTATGAAACGGGCTGTCTGGTGGATGATTGGGATGCTGATGGCGTGGGAGGCGAGGGCACAAAACCGCGACGAAGGGTTTTTGGCACTCCCCTCCGATTCGTTGCGCCCCATGGAGTGGCACGTTCGTTACGACTCGACACGCACAGCTTTTCATCCCCTGCTGCCCCTGCCCGACACACGTCCCTTGATCGGCACCCTGCACCTGCAACCCCTCGCACCCGGTTCGTCAATCGTGCGGCTTGAGGTTCAGGGACTTCCTACACGCATCTATGTACTGAACAACATCGTTTTGCAAATCGGCGGCTATGTCAATCTCACCAACGGTCAGGCTTGGGTTTTCGGCCCCTATCCCGCCTCGAAGCTCGATGCACGAACCCTTTCGATACCCTTGCCATAACAGCGCACGCAACCTACCTTATATTATTAAATACATAGTACCATTGGCCTTTTTTGCGCCATTTTGCATTTAATTATAGGTATTTTCGCGTATTGTCATCTCCGAAAAAATACAG
>CAYOEE010000049.1:0-9331 GCA_964402935.1 uncultured Alistipes sp.
GGGAGGCACGCTCGTACAGCTATACGAACAAGAATTGGCAGGCCGTGAATATGGTGGCCGAGGGAATCATCGACGGAGAGGTGGTCTGCACGACGAAGCGTATGCCCTCGCGTCGCTCGACCAAGCTGCGCCTTTCGGTCGATTGGGAGAATAAACCGCTCGTGGCCAACGGGTCGGACTTTGTGGTTGTGGTGGCCGAGGTGACCGACGATAGCGGCAACGTGCGCCGTCTTGCGAAGGAGAAGATCCGCTTTACGATCGAGGGTGAGGGCGAGATTATCGGCGACGAAAGCATCTACGCCAATCCGCGCCCCGTGGAGTTCGGCTCAGCCCCGATTCTGGTGCGCTCGACCCGCAAGGCGGGCAAGATCCGCATCAAGGCCGAGGTGGAGTTCGCAGGTACGCACGCCCCTACCCCTGCCGAGATCGAATTTGAGAGCGTTCCGGCACAACTTCCCTTCTGCTTCAGCGACGAGGCCGTTGCGGGTGCTGCGAGTGTAGGCACTACGAAGCAGACCGCTCAGCAGCTCTCGGACGAGGAGAAACGTCGCCTGTTGGAGGAGGTGGATCGCCAGCAGAAGGAGTTCGGCATCCAATAAAGATGCTTCAACCCTCGATTTGGCCGTTTGACCTTGAATGTGTGGGCACGATGGGAAAATCAACTACCTTTGCGCTCGCTTAACACCGAAATTTATTAACTAACTACTACTTTATAAGATGAAAAAAATTGTGATTGCGATCTTGGCTGCGCTGGTGGCTCTGCCTGCGTTGGCTCAGTATCCTGAGATTCCCGATTCGATCAACCGCCGTGTGGCACGCGAGCGTGCTGCGCTGGCTTCCCTGCAGAAGAAGGCTTGGGAGGAGGCCTACAAGGTGGTTCAGCAGGAGGAGAAGGAGTATGGCCGTGTTTATCGTCCTTGGGCTTCGAAACCGGAGGATCTGCCGCAGGCCAAGATTCCGGCCTTCCCGGGTGCTGAGGGTGGCGGTATGTACACCGCAGGTGGCCGTGGCGGTAAGGTATATGTGGTAACCTCGTTGGAGGATCGCGGCCCGGGTACGTTCCGCGAGGCTTGCGAGGCCGGTGGTGCGCGCATCGTGGTCTTCAACGTGTCGGGTGTGATTCGCCTCAAGTCGGAGGTCTCGATCAATGCCCCCTATATCACGATTGCCGGTCAGACCGCTCCGGGTGACGGTGTCTGCGTGACGGGTGCTTCGGTGCACATCAATACGCACGATGTGATTATTCGCCACATGCGTTTCCGCCGTGGCCAGACCGATGTGGCCTACCGCGACGATGCCCTGGGTGGCAATGCCGTGGGTAACGTGATGATCGACCATGTCTCGGCCTCGTGGGGTCTGGACGAGAATATGTCGATCTACCGTCATGTTTATGGCCGTGAGAAGGATGGTCGTGGCGAGAAGCTCCCCGCCGTGAATGTGTCGATCCAGAACTCGATCTTCTCGGAGTGCCTCGATATGTACAACCACGCCTTTGGTGCTACGATCGGTGGCCATAACTCGACCTTTGCGCGTAACATCTTCGCCTCGAACATTTCGCGCAACTGCTCGATCGGTATGAACGGCTCGTTCAACTTCATCAACAACACGGTCTTCAACTGGTGGAACCGTTCGGTGGATGGTGGTGACCACTCGAGCTATATGAACATCATCGGCAACAACTACAAGCCCGGCCCGATTACCCCTGCCGACAAGCCCATTGCATGGCGCATCGTGAAGGTGGAGAACGGCCGTGACAAGTCGAACCGCGACAAGTGGGGTCGTGCCTATGTGGCCGATAACAACACCTGGGGCAATGCCGAGGTAGCTGCCGACAACTGGAAAGGTGGTGTGATGGCAGGTGATAACTTTGTGACTGCCGAGACTCCCGAACTGATGAAGCGCGTGCGTGCCGAGAAGCCCTTCGAGATGGCTCCCGTGACGATCACCTCGGCCGAGGAGGCCTACAATCATGTGCTCTCGTGCGGTGGTGCTTCGTTGCCGAAGCGTGATGCCGTGGATAAGCGCATGGTCAAGCAGGTCAAGACGGGTAAGATCTTCTACGCCAAGGATGCCAAGGAGCACCAGCCCCTCTATGTGAAGCGTCGTCTGCCGGCCGACTCGTACAAGCTGGGTATCATCACCGATCCGCAGCAGGTGGGTGGTCTGCCCGTGTACAAGGGTAAGCCCTATGTGGATACGGATAAGGACGGTATGCCCGACAAGTGGGAGAAGAAGTATGGCCTGAATCCGAACGATCCGTCGGATGCCAACGGCGATCTCTCGGGTGACGGTTACACGAACATCGAGAAGTATATCAACGGGATCGATCCTACAAAGAAGGTGGATTGGACCAACCTGGAGAATAACCACGATACGCTGGTTAAAAGCCTGCAATAAAACAGATTAAGACATATGAAGAAGCTATTTTTTACGCTTCTCGGTATAGCGGGTTTGTGCTGCACGCAAGGTGTGGCACAACCCGCTTTTCCGATTTCGGTAGCCGAAGGGAAGCTCCAATACACCACCGATCAGCAGGGTAATCGCATCCTCGACTTCTCGCATTGCGGTTACCGCAACTCCGAGGAGCTGATTCCCGATGCCGAGGTGGTCTATACGCTCTCGCCCTCGGCGAACGACAGTGAACTGATCCAAGGTCATATCGATGCGCTGGCTGCCCGCCCGATGAATGAGCAGGGGCTGCGCGGGGCGATTTTGCTCACGGAGGGAACGTTTTACCTCGATGAACCGCTCTATATCCGCACGTCGGGTATCGTCCTGCGTGGCGAAAGCAAGGAGAAGACGGTGCTCGTAAAGCGTGGTGTGGATCGCGGTGCGGTGATGTACATCGAGGGCGCGGGGGAGCGCACGTTTGGTGCGACGACCGACCTTCAGATCGACTACCTGCCCGTCGGTACTACCTCGTTTGAGGTTGCCTCCACGAAGGGCTTCGAGGTGGGACAGACGGTGCTTGTCGAGCAGCAGCCCGTAGCTCGTCCGCGCGGTCGGGATGCTGTGATTACCCCCGAATTGGCGCGCCGGCTTGGCCCGGGAAATGTCTGCATCGGTTGGGATCGCACGGTGACGGCCATCGAGGGCAATCGCGTGACGCTGGATGATGCCCTGACCTTCGCCGTGGGGTTGCGCCCCGTGGTGCTGAAGAGTTACTCGTGGGAGGGTCGCATTGCCGAGTGTGGCGTGGAGCACCTGACGATCGTATCGGACTACGATAAGAACTATCCGCTCGACGAAAACCACGCTTGGACGGGTGTGATGATCGATAAGGCGGAGGATTGCTGGGTGCGTCAGGTCGATTTCCGTCAGTTGGCCGGCTCGGCCGTGGCCGTGGAGCACGAGGCACGTCGCGTGACCGTCTCGGACTGCCAATCGTTCGATCCCGTGTCGGAGGTGGCCGGCTCGCGTCGTCGCAGCTTCTTCACGCTCGGTCAGCATACGCTCTTCGTGAACTGCTACTCGGAGCATGGACAGCACGACTTCTCGGCCGGTATCAACGCCGCCGGCCCGAATGCCTTTGTGCAGTGTGACAGCTACCTCTCGGAGGGTTTCAGCGGTTCGACGGGCGCATGGGCGTGCGGTCTTTTGTTCGATATTGTGAATATCAACGGCCACGACCTCTCGTTTAAGTCGCTCGACCGTACCCACGCTCGTGCCGGATGGAATACGGTCAGCAGTGTCGCCTGGCAGTGCACGGCGGCCGGTATCGAGTGCTACGCTCCGCACGACTATGGCATGAACTACGCCAACGGCTCGTGGGCCACGGTGTGCGGTGATGGCATTATCAGCAATTCGGATGAGTTCGTGAAGCCTTACAGCCTGTTCCGTGCCCAGCTTGCCGAGCGCATCGGCACGGAGAAGGCACAACAGATTGTGCGCATCTACGACCGCAACACGAATGCCTCGTCAAGCCCCACCATCGAGCAGGCCGTCAAGTTGGCCAAGGAGGCCTATGAGCCGCGCGTGACGCTCCCGATGTGGATTGCCGAAGCGCCCTTTACCGCCTCGGTGAAGAAGAATGGTCAGCAGGCGACGCTGGCAAAACTCGATAGGGTAGTGCGCAAGGTGGAGTACAAAATCGAAAACGGCCGTTTGACGGGTGATGACAAACTTCTGGTGGGTGGCCGTCAGAATGTACGCTGGTGGAGCGGTAATCTGGAGTTCGACCAGCTGGTGAAGGCGACCGATCATGTGACGCGCTTCGTCCCCGACCGCGAGGGTAGAGGCCTTACTGACCGCATCGACGAGGTGGTGGCCAATATGAAAAAACGCGGGGTGTTGCTCCTCGATCACAACTATGGTCTGTGGTACGACCGTCGTCGTGACGACCATATCCGTGTGCGTCGTCGTGATGGCGATGTGTGGGCTCCGCACTACGAGCAACCCTTTGCCCGTTCGGGCGAGGGAGAGGGCTGGGACGGTATGTCGAAATACGACCTGACGAAGCCCAACACCTGGTATTGGAGTCGCTTGCGCGAATTTGCCGAGAAGGCTTCGCAGGAGGGGTTGCTGCTCTTCCACCAAAACTACTTCCAGCACAACATCATCGAGGCGGGTGCTCACTGGGTCGATTCGCCGTGGCGCACGCCGAACAACATCAACAACACGGGCTTTGCCGAACCTACGAACTTTGCCGGCGATAAGCGCGTCTTTGTGGCCGATATGTTCTACGATGTGAACCATCCGACCCGTCGGGAGCTGCATCGCGGCTATATCCGTATGTGCCTCGAACAGCTTGCCGACTATCGGAATGTCGTGCATCTCGTTAGCGAGGAGTACACCGGTCCGCTCCACTTCATGGAGTTCTGGTTGGACTGCATCGCCGAGTGGGAGGCCGAGACGGGCAAAGAGGTTTTGATCGCCCTTTCGGCTACGAAGGATGTGCAGGATGCCATTTTGAAAGATGCGAAGCGTGCCGCCGTGGTTGATATTATCGACATCCGCTATTGGCACCACCGCGCGGACGGTACGACCTACGAGCCGGAGGGTGGCGTGAGCATGGCTCCACGTCAGTATGCCCGCAAAATCAAGGTCGGCACGATCGACTTCGCCTCGACCTACCGCGCCGTGAGCGAGTACCGCAAGGCGCACCCCGAGAAGGCGGTGACTTTCTTTGCGCAGAACTATCCGACCTACGGCTGGGCAATTCTGCTGGCCGGAGGCTCGTGCCCGACGCTCCGCGTGGAGGATGAGCGCCTTTTGAAGGCCATTCCCGCGATGACGACGATCGAGCACGACGAACACTCCTACCGCCTGATGGGCGAGGAGGGTGGTTTGGTCTATCTGCCCAAGGCCGCTTCGGTCGAGGTCAAGCTCCCGAAGGGCCATTACGCGCTCTACGAGGTGGATCAGCACTCGGGTGCTACGCGTCGCCTTGTAAAGCAGCTCAAGAGCACCACGCCGCTTATTCTCAACCGAGCCGGTTTGTATTGGGTCGAGACGATTAAATAAACGAATCCGTCTAACAAGGCTCTTTTGGTATCTGCCTCGCACGAAAAATCCTCACATACGCAAAGCATGCTCCGGTTTCTCGGACTTCGAGCAGCTTCAAAATAGCTCTTGTTATACGCATTCGGGGAGGAGAAAAGAGAGGTGTCCTGAACTTATTGAACGTCCTCTAACGAAAAAAGGCTGTCCAAGCGGACAGCCTTTTTTCGTTGCCTAATGGCTTTCGATTAGCCCACGATACCCGTGATAAGGAACGTAGCAGCTACCGTAAGAATAGCGTAAAGCTCGGGGAAAGCGGCCAGAATCAGCGTCTTACCCATCACGTCGTGGCCGTTACCGATAGCGGCGATACCGCTGGCGCAGACCTTACCCTGATAGATGGCAGCCCACAGGTTCACGATACCAACCAGGATACCGGCACCCAGGATAGCGGCAGCCTGCAGCATCGAGGGATTCGAGAGCATACCCTGCACCATGAAGAAGCAGACGAAACCGTACAGACCCTGCGAACCCGGAAGAGCCGAGAGGATCATGTAGCTACCGAATGCGCCACCGTTCTTTTTCATGGCACCTACGGCAGCCTGGCCGCAGATCGACGTACCAACAGCCGATGCGATACCGGCCAAACCTACCATCAGTGCTACACCGACATAGGCCATTACTAATGCAGTTGTTTCCATAATGTTTGTTGTTTTTTAATTGTTTGTTGTTTGATTATTCGTTGTCATTTTCTTTTTTCAGCGGCTCGAAATTGCGCGAAGCCATCTCAAAACCGGCATTTTTGTAGAACTCCACAAACGTGAGTCGCATCGGGTGCACGAACGACGAGATGGTGGACATGAAGAGGTTGATGCCGTGACCGATCAACAGGATCGGCAGCATGACCAGGATACGCACCACGATATTTGCTCCCTCGGGCACAAAACCGTCGGCCAGCGAGTTGAACACCAATGCCAATACACCGCCCGACAGACCAATGGCGAAGAGGCGGATGTACGACAGCACATCGCTCAACAGACCCGTGATGTTGTTGTAGAGCGTCCAAAGGCCTGAGCCAAAGTTGATGAGCGGGTTGTAGAGCTTCTCCGGCGTGTTCAAGAACAGCAGCATGGACATACCCACACCCACAGCGGCGTAGAAGGCGGGTGACGAGGTCGTAAAGCCCGGAATTACCCAATTCTCGTTCATCATCGGAAGACCTGCCGCCAGCGAACCGGCCAGGAGCACGATCAGCCAACCGAGGTTCGAGAAGCAGTACTTCACGCCGAAGCAACGGATCGTCATGTAGACATTCAGCACAAGACCGAAGAGAATCTGAATCATACCGATTGCCAGTGCCCACGAGAAGAACTGACCCTGGAAGTCGAAGAACTTCACCGAGGGGAAGAACTCGCCGAGGCTCATGCCGAAGAACGAGCCGCAGAAACCACCGAAGAGGGTGGTCGAGAGGGCACACATCGTGGCAAACCAGGCGGCACGGTTCATCATGCCGGTCTTGAACTTCGTGAGCATGAAGACGCCGGCAGCCAGCAGAATCAAGCCGTAACCGGCATCGTTCAGACAGATACCGAAGAAGAGCATATAGAACGGTGCGAAGAAGGGCGTGAGGTCCATCGTGCCATACTTCGGGCGGGCATACATATCGCCCACCATCTCGAAGATGCGTGCGAAGAAGTTGTTCTTCAGCTTCACGGGCGTATCGTCCTCCGGCGTCGGATCTCCCTTGAGATAGACTACATTGGGGTACTCCTCCAGGAGCTGATCCACCTTCTCCGAGGTCTCCTTCTCGGCCCAGCCCTCCATGACGAGCAACGTGCCGTCGGCAGCCGCGGTGGCCGTAGCCTTCACGCGGTCGCTCTGCAACTGCTCCTTCAGGCTGGCCAGGTAGGCCTTCAGCATCGGCTCGGAAGCTGCTACGCGGGCAAAGTTCTTATCCAGCTCCTTCAGCTCGCCGTTGGCCTCCTCGATGCGACGCTCAGCCTCCGTATAGTCCATCTGGGGCGACTTCAGCTCCTGGGCGTCGATCGAAATCTCCTCCCCGGGCTTGGCCACCACAACAAACCAGACGGTCGAATCCGTGCGGTTGATCTCGGCCAGTGTGTATTGCTCGGCCCAGGTCGAGGACTCCTTGTCAAAGGTGCTCGACGGGGTCGAGAGGTAGTGCAGAATGACGCCCTGAGCGGCCAATGCAGCGTTCTGCTTCGGGTCAAAAGCACCCCAGGGACGCAACTCGTCGGCGGCCTTCTCTAGGCGGGCGATCTCCGTACCGAGGGCGGCTACCTGCTGCTGGGTCTGCTGATAGACCTCGAAGGCCTCCAGTCCCGAGCCGTAAGGCTCACCCTTGAGTGTGGCGTGATTTTCGTCTGCTTTCCAACGCGAGAGCTGTTCGTCGGCCTTTTGCAGACCCTCGATATCGAGAATCAGCTGACGGGCCTCCTCCGAAGGCTCCCAACCGGTGGTGGTGATATCCACCAGACCCAACTCACGCAGACGTGCTACAAAATCCTCGCTTTGTGCGGCATAGAGCACAAAGTTGTATTTCGACATTTTTGCGATCATAGCGTCGAGCCCTCCCCGGCTTGTTGTTGTTTGGTTTTTACAATCTTCTGGGCAGACTTCGAGAGGTTCTCCTCATCCTCCATGAAGCGTTTGATTTTACGAATGGCATCCTCATACCCCGGGATTTGCACCTTCTCGTAGAGGTTTACCTTCTGAGTAGTTTTGCGACGGGCGTAGTCCAAAAGCTCCATCTTGCGATTATAGACCTCGAACTCGATGCCGAGGCGGGCCATACGCTCCAACACCGCCACGCCGTCGGCGTACCAGATGGGCGACGAGAAGAGATCGTAGGCCTTGCGCTCAAACTTCACCTCCTGCAAAACGGGTGTGCGCACACCGGCGATCTTCTGCTCCGAGAGCTCCACATCGGCGATACGCACCAGCGTACAATCAAACTCTCCCCAGAGCGCGACCATGTAGTCGTACTCGGCCTTAAGCTGGTCGAGCTGACGACGGAAGTCGGCTGCCGTATCCTTCGCTCGTTTCACCTCGGAGCGCAGAGCAGACTCCTTCGACTTGATGGTCGGAAGAGCCTTCTGGCGCATCTTGAGCTGCTTGCCCAGTTCGCCGAGCGAGGTCTTGTTGTATTGAAATTTGATTGCCATTTTAGCTTATGCTTTCCAGTATTTCTCGATCAGCTCGGCCTTGATGGCAACCTCCTCCTTCGTGAAGTACTCCGAGAAGAGCTCCCAGGCCGTATCCAACATTTCGGTGATCTCGATATTGATGTCGATAGCCAGCAGCTTGCGCGAGTAGTCGCGGGCAAACTTCAGGGCACGCTCGTCGTAGTCCGAGAGGTCGAAACCGTTCTCGAGCTTCGTCTTGGCGTTGGCGGCATCGGCGTACAGACGCACACAGGCGTTCATCACCTGCGGGTGATCCTCGCGCGTCTTCTTGCCGATAACAAGCTGCTTCAGACGCGAGAGCGAGCGGAACGGATCGACGATAACTTTACCCGTATCCGAGTCGTTGCGCAGGAACAACTGACCCTCCGTGATGTAACCCGTGTTATCGGGAATAGCGTGCGTAATGTCACCGCCCGAAAGGGTCGTCACGGCGATAATCGTGATCGAACCACCGTTAGGCAGCTGCACGGCCTTCTCGTAGATCTTCGCCAGGTCCGAGTACAACGAACCGGGCATCGAGTCCTTCGAGGGGATCTGGTCCATACGGTTCGATACGATGGCCAGGGCATCGGCGTAGAGGGTCATATCGGTCAAAAGCACCAGTACCTTCTCGCCCTTATCCACGGCGAAATACTCGGCAGCCGTCAGGGCCATATCGGGCACCAGCAGACGCTCCACGGGAGGAT
>CAYOEE010000050.1:0-8823 GCA_964402935.1 uncultured Alistipes sp.
AAGAGTCGTAAACAGCATAAAAGAATGAAGTAAATAAATTTAAAACAGTTTCTTACTCCTGCGTCTCGTCAACAACCTCGGCATCGGGAGCGTTCTTCTTCACCGACTCGATACCGTTCTCGCAAGCAGCTACCGACGAGTACATCTCGCTCGAACCGATCACCTGACCATTACCGGCCTTGAGGTTGAAATAGGGAGCACCGTTCTTGGCCTCCTTGCGCTCGTAGCGAGCATCCTCCACAGCATTCTTCTTCACCGACTCGATGCCGTTCTTGCAGGCAGCCATCGTCGTGTAACCCTCGCTCGAGAGGATCGTCTGACCGTTACCGGCCTTGAGGTTGAACTGGAACTCGCCGTTCTTACGCTTCGTAATCACAAATTTTCCCATAGTTGTATATACTTTTAAGGTTCAAAAATATGTTTTCCCATTACAAATATAGACAAATTTAATTATATTTGTCCTACAAAGCGAAAAAAAACTAAAAAAACAGCATCATGCGACTGATCAATCTTTGGATGATGGCAGGTGCCCTGCTGGGACTTGCCGCCTGCTCGTCGAACGACACCACGGGGGAGTGGCCCGTGCCCGACGAGCCGCTCACGGAGATGAACTACACACCCGAAAAAACCACCTTCACACTCTGGGCTCCGACGGCCGAGGAGGTTGAGCTAAATCTCTATGAGGCAGGTGTTTTGCAACAAACTTTTGCCATGCAACCCGCCGAGGCGTGCCTCTGGACACTTACGCGCGAGGGCGACCTGCAGGGCGTAGAATATACTTTCCGCGTCAAGGTCGAGGGCGAGTGGCTTCAGCCTACACCGGGTATCTTTGCCCGTGCCGTCACGCCCAATGGTGAGCGCGGTGTGGTCATCGACCTTACAAAAACCAACCCCGAGGGGTGGAGCGAGGATCAACGCCCCGCGCTGACGGCAGCCGGCGAGATCGCCATCTACGAAATGCACTACCGCGATATGACGGCTCACCCGTCGGCCGGTGTGAGCCATCCGGGCAAATACCTCGGCATGGCCGAGCGTGGCACGAAGAGTCCCGACGGTCTGGCCACGGCGTTGGATCACCTGGTGGAGCTGGGCGTCAGCCATGTGCACCTCCTGCCGACGGCCGATTTCGGCTCGATCGACGAGACGGTGGAGAACAACACGCAATACAATTGGGGCTACGAGCCGCAACACTTCAACGTGCCCGAAGGGACTTACTCGACCAATCCGGCCGACCCTGCAGCCCGTATCCGCGAGCTTAAAACGCTCATTCAGGCGATGCACCGAGCCGGCCTTCGCGTGGTGCTCGATGTGGTTTATAACCACACGACCGGTGTCGAGCGATGCGGTTTCGAGCTGACCGTCCCGGGCTACTACTACCGCTTCAATCCCGACGGTTCGTTTGCCAACGGCTCGGGATGCGGCAACGAGACCGCCTCGGAAAAGGCGATGATGCGCAAATTCATGGTCGAGTCGCTCGAATATTGGGTCAAGGAGTATCATGTAGATGGTTTCCGCTTCGATCTGATGGCGATCCACGACATCGAGACGATGAATCTGATCCGTGAGCGAATGTCGCAGATCGACCCCACGATCCTGCTCTATGGCGAGGGGTGGGCCGCGATGAATCCCGCCTACGAGGAGTCGGAGCTTGCCTTCAAGCGTTACACGCACCGCATGGCGGGCGTAGCAGCCTTCAGCGACGATATTCGCAACGCGCTGCGCGGCACGCTCGATTGTACGCAAGGTGGATTTATTCACGGTGTTGCGGGCAACAAGGAGGCGCTGAAGTTCGGCCTTGCAGGCGGTGTGGAGCACCCTGCCGTAGCCCATACGGAGGCGGCCTGGTGTGCCGAGCCGACGCAGCATATCAGCTACGTGACGTGCCACGACGATCACAACCTGCGCGACCGCCTGGAGCTGCTCTCCCCCACGGCTACCGAGGCCGAGCGGCTGAAGATGGCCAAGCTGGCTCATGTGGGTGTCTTCACCTCGCAGGGTCTGCCGTTTATCTTCTGCGGCGAGGAGATGTACCGCTCGAAGCTGGGTGAGAAGAACACCTACAACCTACCCGATAAGTACAACGCGATTGATTGGGGGCTGAAGCGACAATACGGCGATCTGGTGGCCTACGTCAAGGGGTTGATTGCCCTGCGCAAAGCCTATCCGCAGTTCTGCCTCGGCAACGCAGAATTGGTACGCGAGCACCTCACGTTCCTCGAAAACGAGCAACCCTCTGCACTCGGCTTCCGCCTTTCGGCACCCGACTCGGAGCAGGTGATCTATGTGCTGATGAACGGCGAGCGCGAGGCTGTACAGTTTGCCGTGCCCGATGGCGAATACACGCTCCTCGCTGATGGCGAGCAGGTTAGCACGACGGGCATCGCCACCCGCACGCTACGGAGCGGCGAGGGCGTAACCTTAGCTCCGATCGAGGCCTGCATCCTCCTCCGGAAATAAGCACATCGACAACCGAAAAATCAAGGTGCATACTTGCAAAGTATGCGCCTTTTTTTTATTTTTGTCAAAGACCCCGTATCGCGCACCGCAAAACGACAGGAAATGAGTTGAAACAAACGACTCTAAGCTGCGCCGAATCGGACTGTATCCCGGCGGCTCAGGCGCGAGTGGATTTGCAAATGATTATAAACTAACTAAATACAAAAAAAACAAGATGAAAAAACTTTTGACTTTGGTACTTTTGACGCTTGTGCTCGGTACCTCCGCCCTGGCCGCCGGCCACGAACCGGTACGCAGCGAAACGCTCCTTAACACGGAGTGGTGCTACCGTCCTATCAGCGATCCGAACTGGACCGTACAGGATCAGCAGGTGATTTTACCCCACACCTGGAATGCCCGTTACACGGAGGGAACGACCTACAACCGCGAGCTGATGATCTACAGCCGCCCGCTTTCGATCAGCAAGGAGATGCTGGACGGAAAGCGTCTGTTCCTGCACTTCGAGGGCGTCAATTCGGTGGCCGATGTCTTTATCAATCGTTGCACCGCAGGCCAGCACAAGGGTGGCTATACGGCCTTCTGTCTGGAGATTACCGACTTTGTCAAGGAGGGCGAGAACGACCTGCAAGTGTGGGTAAGCAACGCTTTCCGCACCGATGTACTGCCCATCTCGGGTGACTTCAACGTCTATGGCGGTATCCATCGCCCGGTGCATCTGCTCGTGACCGGCAAGGATTGTATCTCGCCGCTCTTCTACGGTTCGTCGGGTGTCATGATCCGTCAGGACAACGTGACGCGCGAAGCGGCTCAGCTGAGCGTGGAGACCCACCTCTCGCTGAAGGGTGCTCAGGAGGGCATGAAGGTTCGTGCCGGCATCCTCGATGCTGCGGGAGCATTGGTAGCCGAGGCCGAGGTGGCCGCCAAGGGCGAGGTGGTGACGGTTCCGCTGACCGTTCAGAACCCTACCTTGTGGCACGGACGCAAGAATCCCTACCTGTATGAGGTGCAGGTGGAGCTGTTGAACGCTCAGGGCGAGGTCATCGACCGCGTCGAGGAGCGCACGGGTCTGCGTTACTTCGAGGTCGATAAGGACAAGGGCTTCATCCTCAACGGCGAGCCTTACGGTCTCTACGGATTCAACCGCCACGAGGATCTGGAGGGCAAGGGCAGCGCCCTCGTCCAGGAGGATCACGAGCGTGATATGCAGCTCATCAAGGAGACGGGTGCTACGATGATCCGCCTCTCGCACTACCCGCAGAGCCAGCCCATCTACCGCCTGAGCGACGAGCACGGTATGGTGCTCTGGAGCGAGATTCCGCTCGTAGGCCCGGGTGGTTACAACTTCACCGGCTACCTGCACAACGCAGGGCTGGAGGAGCACGCCCGCCAGGTATCGCTGGAGATGGTCTATCAGAACTTCAACCACCCCTCGGTATGCTTCTGGGGTATCTTCAACGAGATTTTGGTCAACGACGGCCGCTTCAAGGCCTACGACGATCCGGTGAGCTTCACCCGCGAACTGCACCACCTCTTCAAGAAGGCCGACCCGACGCGTCTGACGACCTTCGCCACCTGCGTGCCCCACACCCACTACCTGGGTTGCGCCGACCTGATCGGCTGGAACAAATATTTCCGCAAGCCGGGCAACGAGGAGAGCGTGCGCAAGTTCTTCGACGAAACGCGCCAAACCTCGGGTGGTTATCCGGTCGGTGTTTCGGAGTATGGCGATGCAGGCAGCATCAAGATGCACTACGATCCGCGCTACGACGAGGAGATCGACCACGCCGAGAACTACCAGCTGCTGACGCACGAGGGTTATTGGCGTGCGCTCAAGGACAGTGATTGGCTGTGGTGCAAATGTATCTGGCAGTTCTGCGATATGCAGAGCAGCCTGCGCCACGAGGGCGACCGCGACGGTATCAACGACAAGGGCGTAGTGACCTACGACCGTGCCACGCGCAAGGATATCTTCTACTTCTACAAGGCGCAGTGGAATCCGGAACCGATGGTCTATATCACCGACCGTCGCTTTGTCGATAGAACGCACGCTGTCACGGACGTGAAGGTCTATACGAACCAAAAGAACGCCACGCTTTATGTCAATGGCGAAATAATCGGCAAGGGCGATGCCGACGATATCCGTCGCGTCATCTTCAAGGATGTCAAACTGCGTGAGGGCGAGAACCTTATCCAGGTGAAGTCGGGCAAACTGACCGATGCCTGCATCTGGGTGCTCAAGACCCGCTAAACAATCGAAACCGAACGCAAGATTAAAACCCTATCATGAGACATTCGATGTTTCGTTTCAAGTATTTGCTGGGAGCGTTGCTCCTGACCCTCTGTTTTGCCTGCACGCCCGATCGGCCCGACAGTTGGTATCCGATCCAAAAGGAGCACCGCCCCTACCTGAGGTGGTGGTGGTTGGGTAGTGCCGTTGATGAGGAGGGGCTGACCTACAACCTCGAGCAGTTTGCCGACAAGGGCTTTGGCGGTGTGGAGATCACCCCGATCTACGGTGTGCAGAACAACGAGGAGAACGATGTGGAGTACCTCTCACCGCGCTGGATGGAGCTGTTGCAGCACACGCTCAAAGAGGGCGAGCGCCTGGGGCTGGGTATCGACATGAACAACGGCACGGGATGGCCCTTCGGAGGCCCGACCATCTCGACCGATCATTCGGCTCGCAAATACCTGCTCGAGAAGATTCCCGTAGCGGCCGATACGCTCTTCGTCGGGGCGATCCGCACGCAAGACGAGCGCCAGCAGGAGGTAGCCGAATTGATCCGCCTGCAAGCCGTGCGCGGCACGGAGCGCCTCGATCTGACGTCACTCGTTGAGCAGGATACGCTCCGTTGGCAACCCCCTACGGGTGGGGATTGGACCCTCTACGCCCTCTTCATGGGTCGCACCTTCCAACAGGTAAAACGTGCCGCCCCGGGTGGTGTGGGTTTGGTCATGAACCACTACGACCGTCGCACGCTGAACTACTACCTCGACCGTTTCGAGGAGGCCTTCGACGAGAGCGACACCCCCTATCCCGACACCTTCTTCAACGATTCGTTCGAGGTCTATGGTTCGAATTGGGACGAGAAACTCCCCGAGCACTTCCGCGACGAGTGGGGCTACGACCTGCTGGACTACCTGCCCGAATTGGCCGGCGAGGGTGATCCGGAGCTTTCGGCCCGCGTTGTAAGCGACTACCGCGAGGTGCTGGCCAAGCTGGTGCTGAACCACTTTACGCGCCCCTGGACAGCCTGGGCACACCGCCACGGCACTCGGACCCGCAACCAGGCACACGGTTCGCCGGGCAACCTGATCGACCTCTACGGCGTGGTCGATATTCCCGAATGTGAATCGTTTGGTCGCACGATGTTCGACCTGCCGCAGCTGCGACAGGATACGATTTTCCGCCCCAACGACGGTACGCCTGCCGTGCTGAAGTTCGCCTCCTCGGCGGCTCACCTGACGGGTAAGCGACTCACCTCGGCCGAGGCGCTGACCTGGCTCACGGAGCACTTCCGCACCTCCTTTGCGCAGTGTAAACCCGAGATCGACCTGATGCTGGCGGCCGGTGTGAACCACATCGTCTTCCACGGTGCGCCCTACTCGCCCAAGGGGGTGGAATTCCCCGGCTGGCGCTTCTACGCCTCGATCAACATGAGCCCCACGGCAGCCCTTTGGGAGCATGTGCACCCCCTGACGCGCTACATCACCCGCAGCCAATCGTTCCTCGCCGCCGGTGAGCCGGATAACGATCTGCTGCTCTACCTGCCGCAATACGACATTTGGCACGAGCAGCAGGGCAATCCGTTCCTGATTTTCGACATTCACAAGATGGATCGCACGATCCCCCACATCAAGGCGATGATGGACAACTTGGTGGCTGCCGGCTACGATGCCGATTACATTTCGGATCGCTACATCCGTTCGCTCTCGACCAAGCGCGGAGAGCTGATCTCGGCGGGCGACACCCATTACCGTGCCCTGCTGATTCCGGCCTGCCACAAACTGCCGACCGAGACGCTGGAGCACCTGATCCACCTGGCCAAGAAGGGGGCTACGATCCTCTTCCTCGACAACTACCCCGACGATCTGCCGGGTCTTGGTCGTGAGCATGAGCGCGCGGAGTTTGAGGCGCTGCGAAAGCTCCTGCCGACGGACGATGCATTTACCGCAGCCGAGTGCTTCACGCTGGGTCGTGGTCGCATAATCACGGGTAGCGACTTCGACGAAATGGTGCAGCTGGCCGGTATTCGTCCCGAGCCGTTCAAGCGCGAAATGGGCGGCACGATGATGCGTCGCAAGAACGAGGTTGGCGGCTACAACTACTTCCTCTCGATGCTCCACAACGAGCCGGTGGATGGCTGGGTAACGCTTGCCACGTCGGCCAAGGCCGTGATGATCTTCGATCCGATGACGGGTCAGACGGGACAGGCCGCAATCCGTCCGAACGATCAGGGGACGATCGACGTACGCCTGCAAATGGCACCCGGGCAGTCGTTGCTGCTCAAGAGCTTCTCGAAGGAGATCGAGAGTCGGGGCTGGAACTATACGGAGCGTCACGGTGAGGCAATCACGCTCAATAGCGGTTGGGAGATCTCCTTCCCGGAGAGTGTGCCCGCCATCGAGGAGCGTTTCACGACCGATACGCTGACGGCCTGGACTGCGCTGGAGGATCCGCGCCTGAAGATCAACAGCGGCACGGGCTGCTACACGACGACCTTTACGATCGACGATCCGCGCGAGCCGGATGAGTGGGTGCTCGACCTGGGCGATGTGCGCGAGAGTGCCGTCGTAAAGCTCAACGGCGAGCGTATCGCCACCCTCTCGACCATCCCCTACCGCACCTGCATCGGCAAGTGGCTACACGCGGGGGAGAATCGGCTCGAAATCGAGGTCAAGAACCTGCACTCGAACCGCATTGCCGACATGGAGCGTCGTGGCGTGCAGTGGCGCATCTTCAAGGATGCCAACATCGCCTCCGTCACGGGTCAGCGCCACTTCTCGTTTGGCGACTGGGGCGTGGATCCCGCCGGTCTGAACTCCGTGGTCACGCTCACCCCTATCTACTTCCAAGAAACCGACAACGACTAACACAACCTTTTGCCCATGAAAAAGATTCTTTTGTTGAGTCTGCTCCTTGGTTGGAGCATTTCGAATCTTCCGGCCGAGGAGTTACCCCCGCGTGAGGAGATTCTGGAGGTCACCAAGCGGGTCAATGAGTACCTGATGACCAAGAAGCACCCCGACCCCACGGCCGTGATGCCCTACTACTCGCGCAACAAGGTCTATGAATCGAATATCTGGACTCGCGCCGTCTATTACGAGGGCCTCATGGCGCTCTACGCCATCCACCCCGACAACCGCTACTACGACTATGCGGTGCGCTGGGCCGACTTCCACAAGTGGGGTATGCGCCGCGACGACACGACGACGCGCAACGCCGACAACTACTGCTGCTCGCAGACCTACATCGACCTCTACCGCCTCGAACCGCATCCGGAGCGCCTGCGCAAGACGATCGCCCTGTGCGATATGCTGATCAATACGCCGCAGGTCGAAGATTGGACCTGGATCGACGCCATCCAGATGGGTATGCCCGTGCTGGTCAAGCTCGGCACGCTGAAGGGCGACGAGCGCTACTACGAGAAGGCCTACGAGATGTACGCCTGGAGTCGTAACACGCTGGCCGGAGGTCTGTATAACGAAAACGAGGGGCTTTGGTGGCGCGACAAGGATTTCGTGCCTCCCTACAAAGAGCCGAACGGCGAAGATTGCTACTGGTCGCGCGGTAACGGCTGGGTAGTGGCCGCCCTGGTGCGTGTACTGCAGGAATTGCCCGAAGAGGCACCCCACCGCGGCCTCTACATCCAAGACCTGAAAACGATGCTCAAGGCCGCCAAGGCGTGCCAGCGCAAGGATGGCTACTGGAACGTGAGCATGCACGACGAGTCGAACTACGGCGGCAAGGAGGTGACCGGTACGTCGCTCTTTATCTACGGCATGGCCTGGGCCATCAATCACGGCCTGGTGGATCGTGCGGAGTACCTGCCCGCAGTGACCAAGGCGTGGAATGCCATGGCCAAGGAGGCGGTGCATCCCAACGGTTTCCTGGGTTATGTGCAGGGAACGGGCAAAGAGCCGAAGGACGGCCAACCCGTGCTCTACGATTCGAAGCCCGACTTCGAGGATTACGGCGTAGGCTGTTTCCTTTTGGCCGGCTCGGAGATCTACAAGTTATAGTTGCAGCTACCGTATCACAAACGAACGGGGTTGCCCGACCATCGAGTCGAGCAACCCTGTTTCTTCATAAAGGTCTATAACAAAGGAATTTTAGGGCAAACTTAGCGCCAAAGGCTTCTCGAA
>CAYOEE010000051.1:0-8781 GCA_964402935.1 uncultured Alistipes sp.
TAAAAGTTAGCTCAACAAAATGGGAGATAGCCACCGGTAAAGGCTATCTCCCATCTTTTTTGTTGAGCGGCTGAAAGCAAGAAAAACTTTCAACTTTCAATTTTCAACTCTCAACTCTATTTCACCATCTCGTACACCGTCATCAGTTTCGAGCACATCTCCTCCCAGGAGAAGCGTTCGCGCTCGATGAGGCAGTTTTGGTGGAACTTTTCGAGCGTATCACCCTGCCAAATCTGCTCGATTTTCTCGGCAATCGAATCGGGTTCGGGTTGGCAGAGAAAACCCACACGGCCATCGGGCACAATCTCCGACAAGCCACCCACATCGGTCACAATCATCGGGGTCGAGAATTGATAGGCAATCTGTGTCACACCGCTCTGCGTAGCCGAGCGATAGGGCAAAACCACAAAGTCGGCCGCCGAGAAGTAATCCCCCACCACCGAGTCGGGAATAAAGCGATCGTGCAAGATCACCTCATCCGCAATTCCCTCCTCCTCAATTAATTTGCGATAGGGTTCGGGGGCGGTGTAGAACTCACCCGCCACGATCAGTTTGCGCCCTGCTGTCTTACCGGCACGCTTCATCCTGCCCCACGCCTTGAGGAGCAGATCCAACCCCTTGTAGTCGCGGATCAGGCCGAAGAAGAGGGCATAGCGCACCGAAGCATCCAACTCCAGCCGTGCACAGGCCTCCTTGCGATCGACGCGCTCGCCAAAATTCTCAAAGCGCGGATGGGGCGAGAAGAGAGCCGGAGCATCGGTATAGTCACTCAGCTGCCGAAAGACCTCGTCCGACATATAGACAAAACCATCGACCGAGTTGAGGAAATAGCGATTGCAGGGGCGATCGATCAGGTGGTGCTCATGCGGCTCGACGTTGTCGATCTGGCACAAAACCTTCGTATGGCCGTTCTTGCGCGCCAGACGGGCAATCGTGCCGAAGCAGGGCGCCATGAAGGGCGTCCAATATTTCAGGAGGATAAAATCGGGCTTTTCGCGGCGAAGCATCTGCCCCACGCGCCACCAATTGAGCGGATTGACGGTCGAGACCTCGCGTCGAATCTTCAAATCTTCGGGCGCCGGCGTGCTTACCGTCTGGCTCTTGCCCGGGAACAACAACGAGGGGTATTGCAACGTAAAGGTACACAGATCGACCTCGTGCCCATCGCGCTGATAGACACGCGCCATGGTCTGCATGATCGACGCCAAACCGCCTCGATATGGATGTGCCGGACCGAGAATCGTGAGTTTCATAACTTACCTCTCAACGTAAAACAACAAGATTTACACCTCTATCTATTGCTCTTTGACCTGCCTTCGGCAGCTCGACTTTGCTCCGCCTCGGCATAGCCTGCAAGCAGCCTCTGCACTCGGCTTTATCGCAAAATTATCTCTTTGCTCTTACAAAAACCGAACGGCGGCTCTTACGCAGGGATTTTCTGCCGTCGAAATCTCGAACAGGCGTACACCCTCCTCCTCCTTCACGGCAATCGTCAGCTCCTCGCCCAACACGGCCTCATGCAGGAAGTGCAGATCGAGACGGAAGGGACGATCTTCGGCGATGGACTCGATGGGAAGGCGGTCGAAAATCATCTCCACATAACGAATCGTATTCATGTGGCGGTTGAAGTCGATATCGCTGTAACGCACCGCATGGCGGAACTCCTCGCCATCGGCCACACCGCGCAGACGGCACGGAGCGGCACAAGGCGGTTCGTCGGCCACCATATACTCCTCGTGGAATTTGGCCGTGCGCGTCAAATCGACCGAAGCGCGCGTCTCGGTATCGAGCATCGCCCACTGCGAGGTCATTACCGCAAAGAGCGCTCCCTCCTCGTTGCGCATCTTGAAATTACGCGTCGAGAGGATACGGTTATAGCCACTGATCCACGTCTCAATCTCGTAGGCAGAATACTGCTTCGGGCGCGAGAAGACTTCGATGGCCATACGACCCAACACCCAGGTGTGCTTGTCGGCCTCCATATCCACATAATCAAAACCCTTGTTGTGAGCATCGGCACCGGCGGCGTTGAGAGCCGACATAATCAGCGAGGGTGACTTCAGGCGCGAGGTAAAATCGAGGCTCTGCGGCTCGACACTATACTTAAAATATGCTTTTTCTGCCATAGCGATGTGTTTTTCGTTTCGACAAAGGTACAAAAAATTCCGATTATTTCGTACAAAATGCCCTATAAGTCGATCTATATTATCGAAAAACAATAAAATTTGTTTGTTTTTCGGGATTTATCACTATCTTTGTCCCAACAAACAACCACTATGCAACACAAATCGACCTATTTAAGACGCCTTCTTGCGATCTACATCGCCTTCTTCGTGGTGTTGATCGTCGGTTTGACGCTCGATGTAGCTCCCGGCGTTCTGCAAGGCATGAAGGCCGGCACCAGCATGGGGCAAGACCTGAGCGCTCAGCTCGGCCAAAGCACCCCGCAAAGCAGCTACCTATTATTTAATTGCCCGCTTCAGCAACCCGAAGCCATGCCCATCGAGACGACCGACACGTTGCGTCGCGTAATCGCCCTGCCCTCGACCATGAGTTTCCACGTCACGGAGCCTGCCGGCAACCACTCGATGTGGTGGTACGCCTTTGCTGCCGTAGGTGGCTCGCCGTGGGTCTATTGGATGACGGTGGCCGCGTCGTTCTCGTTCCTCGTAATTATCGTCCTCATGTGGCTCATTATCCGCTCGGTGCGTCGTTCGATCCGCGAGGAGATACCGCTCGAGAAGCGCAACGTATGGCACTTGCGCCTGATCGCCCTTTTGACAATCTTCTCCGAACTTTGCAACAGCTTCAGCGCCTGGATGATGAACAACCGCGCCGCGGAGCTGATTGCCGACTCGGCCTATACGGTAAACACCTCGTTCCAAGTCAGCTACGCGACGCTGATCATGGGACTTTTGATCCTCTTTGCCGCCGAGCTGACCGCCATTGGGCGCGATCTGGGCGAGGAGCAAAAACTGACCATCTAACAATCCACGACATACTACCATGAGATACATTACGTTACCATATTACAAGGGGGGGGGTGAGCGATGGCGATAATCATCAACATCGACGTCATGATGGCCAAGCGCAAGATTTCACTCGGTGCGCTGGCCGAGCGTGTCAATATCACACCCGCCAACCTCTCGATCCTCAAGACCGGCAAGGCCAAGGCTATCCGCTTTTCGACCCTCGAGGCGATTTGTCGGGAGCTGGATTGCCAGCCGGGAGACATCATCGAGTACCGTCCGGACGAAGAGTGAGAAACAAAATTCAAAATTGAGAATTTAGAATTCAAAATTGCTTTAACATTAAGTTCGTTAATAACAAAAACTCATTACACTTAAAAAATAAACTATGAGAAAGATCACTTTATGGATTGCCGCTGCGCTCTTTACCGTGAGTGCATCGGCACAGGGGTTCAACCCCATGCAGCCCATCCCGGAGGATGAGGCTGTCCGCAAGGGTACGCTGGAGAACGGTCTGACGTACTACATCCGCCACAACGAAAAGCCGAAGAATCAGGCCGACTTCTACATCCTGCACCACGTTGGTGCTATTCAGGAGGAGGAGAACCAGCAGGGTCTGGCCCACTTCCTGGAGCACATGGCCTTCAACGGCACGAAGAACCTGCCCGGCAAGCAGTTAATCGAGTACCTGGAGACGATCGGTGTAAAGTTCGGTGCCAACCTGAACGCCTACACCTCGTGGGACGAGACCTGCTACAACATCTCGAGCGTTCCGACCACGCGCGAGGGCATCATCGACTCGGCGATGCTCATTCTGCACGACTGGTCGCACTTCATCGCCCTGCAGCCCAAGGAGATCGACTCGGAGCGTGGCGTAATCTCGGAGGAGCTTCGCACGCGTGACAATGCACAGTGGCGTTCGACGATGAAGATGCTCGAGGCTCTGGGTAAGGGTACGCGCTATGCCGAGCGCAACCTGATCGGTTACCTCGACGGGCTGAAGGGCTTTAAGTACTCGGATCTGGAGGATTTCTACGCCAAGTGGTATCGTCCCGAGTACCAGGCAGTAGTGGTCGTAGGTGATATCGACGTGGATCAGATCGAGCAGAAAATCAAGAGCCTGATGAGCGACATCCCCGCCTCGCCGGCCGATGCTGCCAAGAAGGAGGTAATCATGGTGCCCGACAACGAGGAGCCGATCATCTCGATCTACACCGATCCCGAGATGCAGGCCTCGCAGGCACAGATCTTCATGAAGTATCCCGCCCTGCCGAAGGAGGCCAACAACACGATCTACGCCAATATGCTGACCCTCATGCAGCAGTTCTTCGCCTCGATGGCCGGTGACCGTCTGCAGGAGATCGCCATGAAGCCCGATGCTCCGTTCCTCGGTGGTCAGATCGCTACCGGCTCGACGATCGGCATCATTCCGACGCTCAACGCCACGGTAGCCATGGTATCGACCAAGGATGGCGAGCTGGCTCGCGGTTATGAGGCCATCATGACCGAGGTGGAGCGTATCCGTCGCCACGGCTTCACGGTGGGCGAGTTTGAGCGTGCCCAGAACAACCTGCTGCGCAGTGCCGAGCGTGGTTACACGAACCGCAACGACCAGACAAACCGCTACTACGTCAATCGCTACCTCTCGGCCTTCCGCTCGAACACGGCAATTCCCGATGCCGAGACGGAGTGGCAGCTCGATTCGATGCTCATCAAGAGCCTCAATGTCGATGTAATCAACCAGTTGGCTCAGCAAGTGATCATGGACAAGAACCAGGTGATCATCATCAACTCGCCTGAGAAGGAGAGCGTAGCCGTACCGACCGAGGCCGACATCCTCGCTATCCGCGAGAAGGTCGCGAAGAGCGAGATTGCCCCCTACGAGGATAACGCCGTGAAGGAGCCGCTGATTGCCGAGGGTACCGTTTTGAAGGGTTCGCCCGTGAAGAAGACGGCCACGAACGAGGCCTATGGCACGACCGAGTGGACGCTCAAGAATGGCGTGAAGGTCGTCGTGAAGCCCACGACGTTCCGTGCCGACGAGGTACAGTTCAGCGCCATGGCCAAGGGTGGTAACTCGGTGCTGAGCGACGAGGAGATCATCTATGCCGAGCTGCTGCCCGCCTTTGTACAGATGTCGGGTGTAGGTAAGTTCTCGGCTACGGAGCTTCGCAAGCAGCTCTCGGGCAACACGGCCCGCGTAGCGGTAAACAGCACGGGCTACACGAGCAACCTCTCCGGCTCGGCCTCGCCGAAGGATCTGGAGACGCTCCTGCAACTCGTTTACCTCTACTTCACGCAGCCCCGCTTCGACGAGGGTGACTACCAGACGGTGATGAACATCGTGGGTTCGCAGGTCGAGAACCTGGAGAGCAACCCCGACTACCTGATGCAGAAGAAGACCACCGAGATTGCCTACGGCAACAACCCGCGTCGTCAGGAGATCTCGAAAGAGATGCTCTCGAAGTACAAGTTCGAGGATTTGGCCACGGTTTATGCCAAGCTCTTCCCCAACGGCAACAGCTTCACCTACTACTTCGTGGGTAATGTCGATCTCGAGACGCTGAAGCCCCTCGTTGAGAAGTATCTCGGTTCGCTGCCCGTCACGAAGAAGCCGATGAAGGCCATCGACGACAACAGTGATTTCGTGAGCGGCATGGTCGATGAGATGTTCCGCACCGAGATGCAGCAGCCGAAGGTTTCGGTGCGCTACATCTTCTCGGGCGACGTGGAGTACACGCTCAAGAACCGCATCCGGATGGTCTTCCTCACGCAGGCCCTCAATGCCCGCTACTTGGAGTCGATCCGCGAGGAGAAGGGCGGAACGTACGGTGTTCAGGTTTGGGGTTCGATCTCGTCGCTTCCCACGCCGACCTATACGATGAACATCCAGTTCGACACGAACGATCAGATGGCCGATGAGCTGTGCGAGATCATCATCAAGGAGATCGAGGAGATTGCCACGAACGGCCCGAAGACCGAGGATATCGAGAAGACTCGCGAGTACTGCCTCAAGGAGTGGACCGCCAGCCAGGAGAAGAACGCCAGCTGGATGAACTACATCGTGGCTAAGTGGAGCTCGGGGCTGGACAACGTGGCCGAGCAGGAGGCGATCCTCAAGAGCCTGACCAAAGCCGACATTCAGGCCTTCGCCAAGATGATTCTCGAGAAGAAGAACCAGATCAAGGTGATGATGCGTCCCGCCGAGCAGGCTAAGTAGCACATCTTGAAACATATCCGCTGAAAGTGTGTCCGAAAACCATCGGGCACACTTTTTTTCGTCATTTACGGTTCAATTTTTGCTAATAATTACTAATTTTGCAAAAATTATTGGTTACGAAACAGACAACTTCGATGAAAAATTGGCCAAAACTTCTGACAACGCTCTACCTTCGCCTTGCGCTGTTGGCAATCGGTGTGGGGGCACTGCTTCGCATCATCCTGCTGATGAATGAACAGACGGTGGAGATTGATTTCACGCTGGGCGAGTGGATCAAAATATTCCTCTTCGGAGCGATCAACGACCTGGCGGTTGTAACCCTGGCAGGGATTCCGCTCCTGCTCTTTATGGCCTCGGCCACGCCGTGGAAATACCGCTCACCGCAACGGTGGATATTGCTCGCGATGCTCGTGGCAGCCGCCTGCTATGTGCTCTTTTTCAACTCGATTTTCCACCAATACAGCGGAGCGGCCCGACGCATTGCCACGGCTGTGCTCTGCTATTGGGCCGCGAGCTATGCTCTGCGTCTCTTTGTGCCGGCCGTGCGTCCCTATTGGACCCGCTTTTGGTTCGGGGCACTGACGATTCTCTACGTCGGTGCCATCCTCTTTAACGGGGTCAGCGAGTACTTCTTCTGGAACGAATTTGGCGTGCGCTACAACTTTATTGCCGTCGATTACCTGGTCTATACGCACGAGGTGATCGGTAACATCTGGGAGTCTTACCCCATTCTGCCCATTGCATCGGTGCTCCTGCTCGTTACGCTGACCGTATGGTGGTTGCTCGTGGGGCGCATCGGGCGTGCCGATGAGGCGCTCTACCAAGGTTCCTGGCGTCTGACCGCACTACCCTGCTACGGTTTGATGTGCGGCATTGCACTCGCAATCATCCCCTTCAACCTGCGTTTCCAAAACAGTCCCAATGTCTATGCCAACGAGCTGCAAGCCAACGGACTGCAACGTTTCTACGACGCATTCATGAAAAACGAACTGGCCTACCGCGATTTCTATCTGACCGAGCCGGAAATGGCTGTTTCGGGCTTTATTCGCGCAACCTACGCCACCGACGAAGGGGTTGAGCGCATCATCCCGTCGCGCGACTCGCTGCAACGCCCCAACCTGGTGCTGATCACGCTCGAGAGCATGAGTGCCGAGTACATGGCCCGCTTCGGCAACGAGGAGCAGCTCACTCCCACGCTCGACTCGCTCTACCGGCTGGGATTGGGATTCGATCGAGTCTATGCCACGGGCAACCGCACGGTGCGCGGTCTGGAGGCGCTGACCCTCTCGCGCCCGCCCTGCCCGGGACAGAGCATCATCAAGCGCAAGGAGAACACCTCCTGCACCACCGTGGGCGAGATTTTGGCCGAGCAGGGCTACGCCTGCTGCTACTTCTACGGCGGAAATGCCTACTTTGACAACATGGAGTCCTTCTTCGGGGGCAACGGTTATCGCATCGTCGATCAGCGCCAATACAGCCCCGAGGAGATTACCTTCAGCAATATTTGGGGTGTTTGCGACGAGGACAGCTACCGCAAAGCGATCTGCACACTCCGCGACTACGCCACCGCACAGAAGCCCTTCTTTGCCCACATCATGAGCGTATCGAACCACCGACCCTTCACCTATCCGGCCGGCAAAATTTCGATTCCGCACGACATTAAATCGCGCAAGGGAGGCGTGATGTACAGCGACTACGCCCTGGGCGAATTCTTCCGCATGGCATCGCAGGAGCCGTGGTTTGAGAATACGATTTTCCTCGTGGCTGCCGACCATTGCGCTTCGAGCGCCGGCAGCACGGAGATTCCGCTCGAGAAGTACCACATTCCGGCCTTGATCTATGCACCCGGGGTTGTTGAACCGCAGATTGAGGAGCGCATGGTATCGCAAATCGACCTGATGCCCACGCTGCTCGACGTAGCCGGCATCGGCTACCGTTCGCCCTTCTACGGCCGTTCTGTGTTTGATTCGGCATTCGTGGAGCGTGCTTTTGTAGCTACCTATCAGGATTTGGGTTATGTCGAGGACGATTGCCTCACGATTCTGTCGCCCGTGCGTCGCGTAAAGCAGTTGCGCATCGTCCCCACGGAGGAGAATCCCCATGCACTGGAGGAGGTCGAAACGATCAACTCCACCCTCGTACGCCATGCCGTCTCGTACTATCAGTCGGCCGAGTAAGATTCGTAACCACACAAGAAGGGCTGTCCTCTATGATGACGGACAGCCCTTTTTGGTAGAATTTGTATAACAAGAGGGATTTTCTATTCGTAAAGTCCCGCTTTAAGGCGCGTCACCTCCTCCTTCGTGAGGAATCGCCACGCACCGCGCTTGAGGTTCTTCTTCGTCAGACCGGCATAATAGACACGGTCGAGCTTCGTCACGGTGTAGCCTAAGAACTCGAACATACGACGCACGATGCGGTTACGGCCCGAGTGAATCTCGATGCCCACCTCCTGCTTATTGTCCTTCAGGTAGGAGATCTCGTCGGCGTAAATCTCGCCATCCTCCAGCGTAACACCCTCAGCCAGGCGATCCATATCGGCACGCGTCAGGGGTTTATCGAGCGAGACCTGATAGATCTTCTTCTTGCGGT
>CAYOEE010000052.1:0-8651 GCA_964402935.1 uncultured Alistipes sp.
AATACCCTTCAGCACCTTTAAGTATCTTTAAGAAACTTTTCCTCTCTCCTCTCTCTACGCTTCTCCCATCTTGGGGCCGGCATTCGGTGTGGAGATCGGGGTCGGGATTTCGATCTTGCCCATCGTGGTTTCGTAGCGGGCGATATTCTCTTGCAGGGTGCGCAACAGACGTTTTGCGTGCTCGGGCGTGAGGACAATGCGGCTCTTGACGCGCGCCTTCTGCATCCCGGGCATGACGGTGGCAAAGTCGATCACAAACTCCGAGGTGGAGTGGTTGATCAGGGCGAAATTCGAGTAGATACCTTCGGCCACCTGCTCATCGAGTTGAATCTCCAGGCCGGCCTGCTTAACTTCTGCCATAGCTTTTGTGTTGTTTGATAAGGCAAAATTAGTTGTTCACGCCTTATGCGCTACAACAACAAAGCCAAAGTTTTCGATAATTTATCAACATCTTTGCGTTTTATCGCCATTATTGCCACCTTTTTTTCTATCTTTGCAAGGTTAAACGGAGCAACGGATGGAGACGATGACAGTTACATTTCTGGAGGTGCTGCTGCGCGGCCTGATGGTGGGCGTGGCGGCTTCGATTACGGTGGGTCCCGTGGCGGTGCTCTGTATTCAGCGCACGCTCTCGAAGAATCGCCGTTCGGGTATCGTTTCGGGCATCGGCGTGGCCGCGGCCGATACGATCATGGCCATCGTGGCGCTGCTCTTCTACTCGATGCTGGAGTATCAGATTCAGCAGTACGATACGCTACTGCGCGTCATCGGCGGCATCTTTGTTGTCGTGGTGGGTGTCTATATCTTCTCGCAGAACCCCGTGCCGCAGATTCGTCGCAACCGCGCCGGTCGCTCGTCGTTGTGGCAGGACTTTGCCTCGATCTTCGGCCTGACGATTGCCAACTTCATCATGGTGATCCCCTACATCCTGGCCTTCTTTGCCGTCTTCGAGATTTCGTCGAACGACATCACGGGCGACGGCTTGGCGGGTTTCGTGCGAGCCGTGCTCACCATTGGCGGTTTCTTTGGCGGTGCCGTGGCCTGGTGGACCTTCGTGGCGTTTGTCATCAACCTCTTCCGCCGTCGTTTCCGTCCGCGTCATATGCTGACGATCAATCATGTGGCAGGCCTTTTGATCGGTCTGCTCGGTATATACACTATTTTATCCACCTTCTTTGATATTTTCCCGGATGTCCACTAAGCAACATAAAATCATCATCGCCATCGACGGCTACTCGTCGTGTGGCAAGAGCACTTTCGCCAAGGCGATTGCTGCCCGCCTGGGCTACATCTTCATCGACACGGGCGCCATGTATCGCGCCGTCACCCTTTATGCCCTGGAGCACGGAGCCATCCGCTCGGGCATCGTGGATGAGGAGGAGGTCGTGCGCCTCTTGAAGGAGATTCAGATCACGTTCCGTTTCAACCCCGAGCGCGGTGCAAGCGACATCTATGTCAATGGCGACCGCGTCGAGGGCAAGATCCGCACGATCGAGGTTTCGAACTGCGTGAGTGCCGTCAGCGCCATTGCCGAGGTGCGCAAAATGTTGGTGAAGATGCAGCAGGAGATGGGCCAACGAAAGGGCGTGGTGATGGATGGCCGCGACATCGGCACGGTGGTCTTCCCCGATGCCGAGCTGAAGATCTTCATGACGGCCGATCCGAAGGTGCGTGCGCAGCGTCGTTACGACGAACTTACGGCCAAGGGCGATCAGGTATCGTTGGAGGAGATCGAGCAGAATGTGCGCGACCGCGACTACCAGGATATGCACCGCGCCATTTCGCCCCTCAGAAAGGCCGATGATGCCATCGAGCTTGACAACTCGCACATGACCGTCGAGGAGCAGATGGAGTGGGTCATGGAGCAGATTGCTGCGCTTCGCAACTAAGCTATCACCGCAGGGTGTCCCTCATCGCGTAGAGTTATGCAGATCGAGATTGACGATAAATCGGGTTTTTGTTTCGGGGTCGTAAGGGCTATTTCCGAGGCCGAGAAGGCGTTGGAGGGGAGCGGTACGGTCTATTCGCTGGGCGATATTGTCCACAACCGCGTGGAGGTGCAACGCCTCGAGGCGCTGGGGCTGCGGACCATCACCCATGCCGATATGGATGCCTTGCGCGGTGCACGGCTCTTTATCCGTGCCCACGGCGAGCCACCGACGACCTACGCCAAAGCTCGCGAGTTGGATATCGAACTCATTGATGCCACCTGTCCGGTGGTTGCCCGCCTGCAACGTCGCGTGGTGGAGGCCTACGAGAAGATGACTCCCCTCGGGGGGCAGGTGGTCATTCTCGGTAAGCGAGGCCATGCCGAGGTAGTGGGTCTCACGGGCCAGGTCGCGGATCGTGCGATTGTCATCGAGCGCGAGGAGGACCTCGAGCAGATCGACTTCAGCTGTCCGATCTATTTCCTTTCGCAGACCACGCAATCCATCGCCCTGTTCAACCGCCTGGGCGAGGAGATGTTGCGCCGCGCCACCGATCCTGCGCAGGTGACCATTGCCGATACGATTTGTCGCCAGGTCTCGGGGCGCGAACAGCACCTCGCGGAGTTTGCCACGCGCTTCGATGTGGTGATCTTCGTCTGCGGACGTAAATCCTCGAACGGCAAGGTGCTCTACGAGGTGTGCCGACGGGCCAATGCGAATACCTACAACATCGAGGAGGCCCGGGAGCTTGATCCCACCTGGCTCGAAGGGGTGCAATCGGTAGGCATCTGCGGAGCAACCTCTACTCCGAAGTGGCTGATGGAGAAGGTTGCAGAAGCGATTGCAAATTCAAAATTATTTTAATAGGGCTGACAGCTGATTGCTGAAAGCTAAAAACTTAACATTATGAAATATCTGATTCGTTCGCTGAAATATTTTGTCGCCTTGTGCGTTTTATGTGTGGTGATGATGGGGCTGATGCTCTTAACGGGCACTTCGCAGCTGACCGCTGAAGAGACCCTCTACCTCATGTTCCACTCCGACCGCTTCCTGCTACTCGGTATTGCCGTGGTTGTGCTCTCGGCTACCTATCCCCGCTTCGGCTTTATCACCCGACGCTTGGAGGGCGATTTGGTGGAGCATCGCCGACAGGTCGAAAACGCCTTTCATGGAGCGGGCTTCCGCCTCGTGAAGGAGGAGGATGGCGTGCTCTATTTCCGTGGCGACGGCCTTTGGAAGCGCCTCACGCTCCTCTTCGAGGATGAGATTCGCGTGTCGCAGTATGGCCAGTGGATTGAAATAGAGGGTATTCGTCGCGGGGTGGCTCGGGCATGGTATCTGCTCGATTCGTACCTGGAAATGGTAAAACGAGATGAGAAAAAGTAATTATAAACGACTGCTGACCGGTGCGCTGCTGCTGATCGTTGCGGGCGGATTCCTCTACGGACACCGCGAGGATTTCGGCCTGGGGCGTAATATCGAGCTGACGGTCAATATGATGCGTGAGCTTTCGCTCAACTATGTCGATTCGGTCGATACCGACAAACTCATGGAGGGTGCTGCCGTCGGCATGGTGCGCGACCTGGATCCCTATACGGAGTATATTCCCGAAAAGGAGGTCTCCGATTTCGAGATGCTCACGACGGGTAAGTATGGCGGTATCGGCTCGCTGATTCGTCTCAAGGGCGACTATGTGATTATTGCCCAGCCCTATGAGCACTCGCCTGCCGATAAGGCGGGGCTGAAGATTGGCGACAAGATCCTGAAAATCGGCGACGAGGATGCCAAAGGATTTACCACCGATGCCGTATCTTCGCGCCTCAAGGGCGACCCCAATACGGTCGTGAAGCTCACCGTGGAGAGCCTCGACGGGACGGTGCGCGAGTTGCAGATCATGCGCGAGAGAATCGTCATTCCGGCCATCTCCTATGTCGGTTGGGTGGCTGACGGCATCGGCTACATCCGCCATACAGACTTTACGGACAGTTGCTATGACGAGCTGCGTGCCGCCATCGAGAAGCTCCGCAAGGAGGGCGAGCTGAAGGCGTTGGTGCTCGATTACCGCGGTAACGGCGGTGGTTTCATGCAGGAGGCTGTGAAGATCGTGGGACTTTTTACGCCGCGCGGTACGGAGGTCGTGCGCACGAAGGGTCGGACGGAGGAGAAGAGCTACAAGACGCAGAGCGATCCGGCCTATCCCGACCTTAAGTTGGCGCTGCTCGTAAACAGCAACTCGGCCTCCGCCTCGGAGATTGTGGCCGGTTCGTTGCAGGATATGGATCGTGCCGTCCTGGTGGGTCAGCGCACGCTCGGCAAGGGATTGGTGCAGACCACCCTGCCGCTGGGTTACAACGCCATGTTGAAGCTCACGACGGCCAAATACTATATCCCCTCGGGGCGTTGCATCCAGGAGATCGACTACTCGCGTTCGCAGCAGGGCACCGTGCGCCAGATTCCCGATTCGCTGATTCGGGAGTTCAAGACGCGGGGTGGTCGTAAGGTCTATGACGGTGGAGGTATCATGCCCGACGTGAAGATGGAGCCGGAGTACATCAGCCGCTTTGCCGCCACGCTCTATGCGCTGGGTTTCATCGAGGATTTTGGCGATGACTACATCCGTCGCAACGGCTACCGCGATCTGGACCTGAAGTCGTTCCGCATCACGGAGCAGGATTTCGCGGATTTCGTGGCGTTCATGGCCGACAAGAAGGTAAATTATGAGTCGGAGACGCGCCAGGCGTTGGAGCTGATCAAGAAGGCGGCCGAGAATGATCGCTACAAGGATATGCTGCAAAAGATCGAGACGCTCGAGGCGGAGCTGAAGGACGATACGCGCACCAACCTAGAGAACTACCGTGAGGAGGTGGCCGAGGCCATCACGAGCGATATCGTGCTGCGTCACGCCTATACGCGCGGCGTGGTGGAGAATTCACTCGCCGGTGACGGTGAGTTGCAGCGCGCGATCGCCATTTTGCAGGATTCGACCGAGTATGATCGTATCCTCAAGGAGCAGGATACGGCTCGCAAGTAATCCCGATTGACCCTGAACCCGAAATCTACCCAACGATGAAATTCCGTAAATTCCTCTCGTTCCGTAACCGCATCGTCGTGATTGTGGTGGGTACGTTGTTGGGTGGTATTTCGCTGCTCTATACGAACAACCTGGCCGTGCGCCTCAAGGAGAAGGAGCAGCACGATGTGGCGCTGTGGGCGCACGCCATGGAGCGACTGAACCGCGATGTGTTGAGCGGTACGATCATGGTGCAGGACCCGCTGGTCGATGACCTGATTTCGTCGAACAACAACATCCCGTTCATCATCACGAACGAGAACCTGGAGGTGATCTCATCGCACCTGATTCCCGACGAGATCATCAACCATCCCGATCTGTTGCGCCGTCAGATCGACAAATTTACCGAGGAGAATACGCCGCGTCAGGTGCGTTTCAGCTGGACGAATCGCCACTACCACATCATCTTCTACGGCAAGTCGGCCCTGCTGAAGTCGCTCTTCTACTTCCCCTATATTCAGATTACCGTCATCATCGTCTTTGTGCTGTTGTCCTACATCGCCTTCCGCTCCTCGAAGCTCGATGAGCAGAATCGTGTCTGGATCGGGCTGGCGAAGGAGACGGCTCACCAACTCGGAACACCTACCTCCTCCTTGCTGGGGTGGATCGAGTACCTCCGTGCGCAGGATATCGACCAGACGGCCGTGGAGGAGATGAACAAGGATTTGGCACACCTGATGAAGATCGTCGATCGCTTCTCGAAGATCGGCTCCGAAACACCCCTCACGGCGGCCAATATCAACGAAGTGGTGGGTGGCTCGGTGATGTACTTCCGCAAGCGCATCCCGCGCAACGTGACGCTCGACTACAACGGCCTGGCCATCGCCCCCGTGCAGGCCGAGATCAATACGGCACTCTTCGAGTGGGTGGTCGAGAATCTGATGAAAAATGCCCTCGATGCCTTGCAGGGTCATGGCTCGATCGAGGTGAAGATCAGCTCCGACACGAAGTTCGTGACCATCGACGTGAAGGATACCGGCAAGGGTATCCCGAAGGGCAACTGGAAGCGCATCTTCGAACCGGGCTTCACGACCAAGACGCGCGGCTGGGGCCTCGGCCTTTCGCTCTCGCGTCGCATCATCGAGGAGTACCACAAGGGGCGCATCTTTGTGGCCGAATCCGAACTCGGAAAGGGGACAACCTTCCGCATCATCCTTAAACGTGTATTCGAGGGATGAGCCACCATGTACCATATCGTTTAACGGAGCCGACGGTGGTTGCGGAAGTGGTCGATACGACGCAGATAGTCGTGACGGATTCGTTGTTGGTGGCCTCTGTGCAACCGGTTGAAGAGCCGGTTGAAGAGCCGCTTGTGCTCGATTTTACCACCTTCGATGCCCCCGCCGAGGCAAAAGCAAGCCCCTATCGCACGGTGCGTGTCGAGGAGGTCTTTGGCGTAGGCTCGGTGCAGGCCGAGATCCCCTTCTTGGGAGCTACCTCCCCTTCGGCCATTGCTACGCCCGCGTTCGGATTGCTCGTGCTGGCTATTGTCGCTTTCTACTGTTTGATGCTCTACCAGCACCTTGCGGACGCCATCCGACTCTTGGGGCGGGTGGGTAGCGAACGCGCTTCGGGCGAACGCCTTTCGGAGGATTCGAACGGTGACTATGCGCGTTTTTTAACCCTCTGCACCATCTTGGGAGTCTTGTTGGCGGGGGTTGCCACGTTGCGCCTGACGGCCCCTGTGTTGCACCTGACCCCCTTGGCCGAATGGCCGCAAAGCGGTGCTTTCTGGGGTGCTTTGGGGGTGAGTGTGGCGCTTGCTGTTACATTTCTTTACCAGGTGGGTATCTGCCTGGTGGTGGGCCGCTTAACCTATACGCAGCACCTCCTCGAGCAGCTTTTTATGCTCAAGCGCACCTTTTTTTCGTTTTTGACATTGATCGCCACCCCCTTTCTCGCCTTGTGGCTTCTAACCCCTTTTGGAGAGGGTGAGAGCTGGTTTTGGGTGATTATCATCGAGTTGATCATTTCACTCATTTTATACCTTCGAGAGACACTTTCACTCTTTATTTCAAAAAAAATTTCAATTTTGCATTGGATTTTGTACCTTTGCGGCGTCGAAATTTTTCCGATCAGCCTGTTGGTCCTGCTGATGGTAAGATAGGTGGGGCAATTTCGGCTTTTTAGATTGATAACAAAGAGAATAAAAGACGTGAAGCATATCCTGGTATCGCAGCCCAAACCGGCCGTTCCCGAAAAATCTCCCTTTTACGAAGTTGCTCAAAAACATCAGGCAGAAATAGGCTACAAGCCCTTTATCCGGGTTGTAGGTGTAACACTTAAAGAGTTTCGCGCACAGCGCATCGAGATCCTCGACCATACGGCAGTGATCTTCACCTCGCGCTCGACCGTCGATAGCTTCTTCCACATCTGCGAGGAGGCCCGCATCACGGTTCCCGAGACGATGAAGTACATCTGCCAGACGGAGGCCGTGGCGCTCTACCTGCAAAAGTATATCGTCTATCGCAAGCGCAAGATCTCGTTTGCCGACGGCTCGTTCACCTCGCTCGTGGAGCAGATCGTCAAGCACAAGGAGGAGAAGTTCCTCCTGGCGCTCAGCGAACCGCACAAGCCGGAGCTTCCCGAGACGCTCAAGACGCTTAAGCTCGCAGTCGATCCGGTGATCCTTTCGCGCACCGTGGCTGCCGATTTGGAGGATGTCGATCTGTCGAAAATCGACCTTTTGGCGCTCTATTCGCCTTCGGATGTCAAGGCGCTCATCGAGCAATTCGGCACGGAGAACCTGCCTGCGATTGCCGTCTTTGGCGGCAGTACGTTGCGCACCGCCTTTGAGGCGGGGCTGACGGTGGTGGCCAATGCTCCGACGCCGGCTGCCCCCTCGATGGTCAAGGCCATTGATCTCTACCTGCAAAAGCTGGCCAAGGGCGAGGAGATTCTGCCCGTCGAGCCGGTGGAGGATGGCGTGAAGGAGGAGTTTATCCGCACCCAGCAACACAAGCTGGCCAAGAAGAGCCGCACGCGTCGCATCACGACCGCTACGAAGTAGCCCCAACCATAACCCCGACCGCTATGCCTGATAGGAGGCTTGCTCATCACGAACGGCTTCGCACGCTGGGAGCCATTCGCCGTCTGTTTACAGAGGGCGAGTCGGGTTTTGTCTATCCCTTTCGCTATCTGTGGTACTCGGAGGTCGATAGCGAAAGTTCGGTTGAGGTACTCTTTTCAGTCCCCAAGAAGTACCACAAACGTGCCAACAAACGCAACCTCTTGCGTCGTCGAACGAAGGAGAGCTACCGCCTGCAAAAGGAGTTGCTGACGCTCCACGTCAAAGATCGCAACCTCGATCTGGCGCTCATCTACTCGGCGCGTGAGGTGTTGCCCTCACACAAGATCAGCCATGCCGTCCGCCGCATTTTGGAGTCGATTGCTCAGCAGTTGTAAGCGGCTCTGCGCCTGGCCTTTGATTGTGCTGGTGCGCTTCTATCAACTTTGCATTTCACCCCTCACGCCCCCATCGTGTCGTTATACGCCGACCTGCTCGCAGTATGCGCTGGAGGCGTTGCGTAAGTATGGCCCTTTGAAGGGTGGTTGGCTTACCCTGAAACGGCTTGCTCGATGCCACCCCTGGGGTGGCAGCGGCTATGATCCGGTCCCTTAATCCATCGCCTATGCCCTTCTCGATTGATGTG
>CAYOEE010000053.1:0-8629 GCA_964402935.1 uncultured Alistipes sp.
GGCAAGACCTACCGCGTGAAGGTGGATATCACGCTCGACGACCGCAACTCGACGGTCTATATCGACGGCCAGAAGCGCACGACGCGTATGCTCTTCGCCCCCGTGAAGGCGATCGAGCGCGTCTTATTCCGCACCGGTGAGCGTCGCCACCACCCCACCGTCGATACCTGGGCCGATCAGTATGTCGATCAGCCCCACGGCAACGATTCGACAACGATGGCCACGTTCCGCATCGCCAACTTCCGCACTTCGTCATCCGATGCCAACGCAACGGCTGCGGTGCTCAATTACAAGGACTTCGACCACTACGTAAAGGTCTTCAACGAGTCGGAGGACGAGAACATCGCGCAGGCCATTCCCAATGCCGAGGCTTCGGCCTGGATGGAGAAGAATATCCCGCTCTTCGAGTGCCCGCAGCACAACTTCGAGGAGATGTTCTACTTCCGCTGGTGGACGCTCAGAAAGCACATCAAGGAGACCCCCGTGGGCTACGGCATGACCGAGTTCCTCGTGAATCGCTCCTACGCCGATAAGTACAACCTGATCGCCTGCGCCGTGGGTCACCACATCCACGAGAGCCGCTGGTTGCACAACGACGAGTACCTGAATCAGATTCTGCACACCTGGTACCGCGGTAACGAGGGTCAGATGATGGCCAAATTCACGAAGTTCAGCTCGTGGAATCCCTGGGCAATCTACCACCGCTACCTGGTGAACATGGATGCCGACTACATCAAGGATCTCTACAAGGATATGCAGGCCGAGTACAAGTGGTGGGAGGATACACACCGCCTGCCCGACGGTCTGTATTGGCAGGAGGACGTGAAGGACGGCATGGAGGAGTCGATCAGCGGCGGCCGCAAGAAGCAGTTTGCCCGCCCGACGATCAACAGCTACATGTACGGCAACGCCGTGGCCCTCGCCAAGGTGGCCCGCATGATGAACAACGAGGCCGATGCCAAGCTCTACGACGAGAAGGCCGCCGAGATTAAGAACTTGATTTACACGAAGCTCTGGAACGAGGATCGCACCTTCTTCGAGACGCGTCGTGCCGACACGATGAGCTGTGCCCGCGAGGCCATCGGTTACATTCCGTGGTACTTCGGTCTGCCCGAGAAGCAGCACGAGAATGCCTGGTTGCAGATCAACGACAAGGAGGGCTTCGACGCGCCCTACGGCCTCACGACCGCCGAGCGTCGTCACCCCGAGTTCCGTACGCACGGCGTAGGCAAGTGCGAGTGGGATGGTGCCATCTGGCCCTTCGCCTCGTCGCAGACGCTCACGGCGCTGGCCAACTACCTCAACACGGAGAGTGATCCCGTCGTAACGAAGGAGAGCTACTTCCGCCACATGGAGCTTTATGTCGAGTCGCAGTATCATCGCGGTCGCCCCTACATCGGCGAGTACCTCGACGAGGTGACGGGTTACTGGCTCAAGGGTGATCAGGAGCGTGCCCGCTACTACAACCACTCGACCTTCAACGACCTGATGATCACGGGTCTTGTAGGTCTACGCCCGCGTGCCGACCAGACCGTCGAAATCAACCCACTCGTGCCCGACACGGAGTGGGATTGGTTCTGCTTGGACAATGTTCGCTACCACGGCCACATCCTGACGATCATCTGGGATCGTCATGGCGATAAGTACCACCACGGCAAAGGCCTCACGCTCTTGGTCGATGGCAAAAAGGCAGGCAACCGTCCCGACCTGGGTCGTCTGGTTTGCGAAAATGTATTGTAACCGATGAAGAAAGTATTACCCTATCTCCTTTACGGCGCGGTGTTCGGTGTGCTTACGGCCTTCGCCCTGCGCCCGGCCATGATCACAGCCACAACCTGCGATTACCAGGCCTCCCCGCTGCTGGTCGAGGAGACCACGCCCCGTTTCGGCTGGCAACTAAAGGAGTGTAAGGGGATGATGCAGTCGGCCTATGCCATTGAGGTAGAGGACGAAACAGGCGCTTTGGTGTGGGAGAGCGGCAAAGTCACGAGCGACCAAAGTCAGCTGATCCCCTATGGGGGAGTTGCGCTGAATCCGCTGAGTCGCTATCGTTGGCGTGTGCGCGTCTGGAACGAGGAGGACGAGGCCTCACGCTGGAGTCGCTACGCCACCTTCGGTACAGCCCCCACGACCGAGTGGCTCGAAGAGGCCGCGTGGATTGGTGCCATCACCTACGCCGATGCGCAGATGCCCGAGGGGCGTAAGTTCCACGGAGGCGAGTTGAAGAAGCCCGAGGTGAGAGCCGCCTGGGAGGCGGTCGATTCGCTTGCTTGGCGTTCGATCCTCGTGCGCAAGGAGTTCACGGCCGAAAAACGCATCGAGGAGGCAACGGTTTATGTCACCGGCTTGGGTCATTACGAGCTTTCGATCAACGGCGAGAAGGTGGGCGACGGCGAGTTTACGCCCCTTTGGAGCGACTACCATAAGCGCGTCTATTACAACGCATTCGACGTAACCGACCGCCTCCGTAAAGGCGAAAATGCGCTCGGCGTGCTACTCGGCAACGGCTTCTACAACATCGCCGATCGCTCGCGTTACCGCAAACTCCAAATCGGCTTCGGACCGGAGACCATGTTGCTGCGTCTTCGCATCCGCTACACGGATGGCCAGGAGCAGATCATCTCGTCGGACTCATCGTGGCGTTACGACCTCAGCCCGATCACCTTCAACACGATCTACGGCGGCGAGGACTACGATGCCCGCCTCGAACAGGCCGGATGGGACAAGGCCGGCTTTGACGACGCGGCTTGGCGACCGGTTGTGGTGCAGGAGGCTCCGCGAGGGGTACTCAGCGCGCAACAAGCGCCGCCCGTAAAGATTATGAAGCGCTACGGGATCAAGGAGGTGCACAAGCTCACCCCCGAGGAGGTCGAGAAGGCCACCACGCAGACCAAACGCACGGTCGATCCCACGGCACTGCTGCTCGACATGGGGCAGAATCTGGCCGGCTTCCCCGAGATTACCGTTTCGGGCGAGCGAGGGGCAAAAATCACGCTGGTTGTAGCCGAGGCCAAGACCGACTCGAACGCCACGCAACAGCGTCAGACGGGGCGTCAGCACTATTATACCTATATATTAAAGGGTGAAAAAAGCGAGACGTGGCATCCGCGTTTCTCCTACTACGGCTTCCGCTACATCCTGCTCGAAGGGGCGGTGCTGGAGGGGATGGAGAATCCCGACAACCTGCCCGTCGTGCATGAGATCAACTCCTGCTTTGTTCACTCCTCGGCCGAGGATGTGGCCTCGTTCGAGAGCGACAGCGAGGTCTTCAATGCCGCCCATACGCTGATTCACAACGCCGTAAGAAGCAATATGCAGGCCGTATGGACCGACTGCCCCCACCGCGAGAAGCTCGGCTGGCTGGAGCAGGTGCACCTCAACGGCCCGGGGCTGTTGTACAACTACAACCTGACGACCTACCTACCCAAAGTGCTCGACGACATTGCCGACGCGCAGCGCGAGGATGGCATGATCCCGACCACTGCGCCGAATTACGTCATCTTCGAGGGGCCGGGTATGGACGCTTTTGCCGACTCGCCCGAGTGGAGCATCACCTCCGTCATGGCCCCCTTCATGTACTACGAAACGTATGGCGACGATCGACTGATTCGGGAGCACTACCCCGTGATGCGTCGCTGGGTGGATTACCTCACGTCACGCTCGGAGGACAATCTGATCGACTTCGGGTTGGGTGATTGGTACGACTACGGCGACTTCCGCGCCGGATTCTCGCGCAACACCCCCGTCGGGCTGGTCGCTTCGGCGCACTACTACATGGGGGCGCACTACGCAGCCAAGGCGGCCGCCATGGTGGGCGAGGAGGCCGATCGGGAGCGATTCACGGCACTATCCGAGGCCATTCTTAAGGCCTTCAATGCCAAGTATCTCGACCCCGAAACGAACCAATACGGCACAGGAAGCCAATGCAGCAACGCCCTGCCGCTCTTCCTGGAGATCGTTCCCGAGGAGCGTCGGGAGGCGGTGCTGGAGAACCTTGTGGCCGACATCAAAGCCCACAACACACGCCTTACGACGGGCGATGTGGGTAACCGCTACCTCTTCCAGACACTCGCGCGTAACGGTTTGAACGAACTGATGTGCGAAATGCACAACCATTGGGAGGCGCCGGGCTACGGTTTCCAGCTCCAATACGGTGCTACAACCCTCACCGAGCAGTGGGATCCGCGCCAAGGCTCGTCGTGGAATCACTTCATGATGGGCCAGATCGACGAGTGGTTGTTCCGTTCGCTCCTCGGTATTCAGCCCGATCCGAACGGGAAGGGTTACCAACAGATGATGATCGCCCCCAACCCCGTAGGAGAGCTAAAGTGGGCCAAAGGCTCGATCCGCACCCTCTATGGCGAGGTGGCCGTGGCCTGGGAGCGCACCGACGACGGACTTTTCACGCTCGATGTAACGATTCCGGCCAATTGCCGCGCCTCGGTACTCCTACCCAACGAGCAGACGCCGACCGAGTTGTTGGCCGGCCAACATACGCTGACACATAAGCCTTAACGCATGAAACGATTTGTACCCCTTCTCCTGCTGCTCTGCTTCATAGCACCCGCGCAGGCTCAATACAACTACGAAGCGACCCACCGCAAGTCGCTCGATCAGGTGATTCGTGAACTCTCGACCCGCTTCCAAACCCGCCTGAAGGTGGAGGTGGATACGGTGGGCAAGTGGGTTCCGCAGGCCGCCTCGCGCATCCGTCCCTACTCGATCGAGGAGTCGCTCAACAATGTCCTCACGCTCTTCAACTATAAGTTCGTCAAGCAGAACGATCACTACTACAAGATCAAGCCCTACGAGCCGCATCGTCGTCTTCCGGAGGAGGGTCGCAAGTTGATCAACTACCTCACGGCGACCCACTACCAAGATACCACGAGTGCCGCCAAGCGCCTGCAACAGGTCGAGCAGGAGGCCTTGGAGATCATCAACCGCGAGATCAACGAGCTACGAGCACTGACCGTGCGCGATAGCGAACCGATCCTGACGAAGAAGCGCAAATACAACGGCTACACGGTGCAGAACTTCGCCCTGGAGACCCTCCCCGGCCTCTATATTTGCGGTTCGATCTACGCCCCCTCGCAGAAGCTGAAGGAGGGGGAGCGCCTGCCTCTGATCCTCTCGCCCGACGGCCATACGACCCGCTATGTACACGATACGCAGCTGCGTCTGGCAGCCTGGTCCCGCATGGGTGCCGTAGCCGTGGGCTACGACCTGGTGGGCTACGGAGAGTCGGCCGAGCAGTTGGGAGAGAAGGTACATCACTCCGTCCTGGCGCAACAGATGCAGTGGATGAATACGCGCATCGTGCTCGAATGGATGCTCGCGCGCGAGGATATCGACCCCGCGCGGGTCGGTCTGTGCGGTGCTTCGGGCGGTGGCACGCAGACGATGCAGATGGGTATCGACCATCGCTTCACGGCCATCTGCCCCGTCATCAGCCTCTCCTCCTACTTCGACGGAGGGTGTCCCTGCGAGAGTGCCATCTACCTGCCGAAAGTAGCCGGTGGCAGTTGCAATGCCGAGTTTGCGGCCGTGCGCGTACCGCGATGGCTGGGTGTTGTCTCCGACGGCAAGGACTGGACGGCCCACGTTCCCGAGATCGAAGAGCCTTTCCTGCGTCGCATCTACGCCCTCCACGGTGCGGAGCAAAAGCTCGCCTTCTACCACTACCCCACCGAGGGGCACGACTTCGGCTACAACAAACGCCAGGCCGTCTATGACTTCTTTGCCCGCGCCTTCCGACTCGACCGCGAGCGAGGCGACGAAACAAAAATCACGCTCGAAAGGATGGAGGATCTCCTCCTCTTTGGCAAGGAGGGTTCGAAACTACCCGCCGAGGCGGTGCGCTCCGTGGAGGATCTGCCACGCTACGCCCGCGAACGAGCCGTTTCACTCCGATAAAAACACGACACAACCGATATGAAAAGATTGATTCTACTGCTCTGCCTGCTCGGTTTTATGCTGCCGAGCGACGCTCAAAACCGCTACGAGGAACAGTTCACTCGTCCGCTGGAGGAGGTGCTCTCGGAGGTGGCCGATCGTTTTGAGGTCAAACTCGACATCGACGCCGATATCAAGCATTTGCAGGTACGTTATGCCGACTTCCGCATCCGTCCCTACTCGCTCGACGAGACCCTCTCGTTGCTCCTCTACCCCTTCGACCTGACGTATGCCCCGACGGGCGAGAAGCGTTACGGCATCAAACCCTTCGAGTACTATCGCCGCACGCCGGCCGATGGCGAGAAGATGACCGCCTACCTCCTCTCGCTCTACACCGACCGCGCAACCTTCGAGAAGCGTGCCGAGGTGATTCGCCGCGAGGTGCGCGAAAAGCTGGAGGTGGATGAACTCCTCCCCCTGCGTGTCGAGCCGAAGCCGATCCTTTCGAAGCTGCGCAAAGAGGCGGGCTACACGGTGCAGAATTTTGCGCTGGAGACCCTCCCCGGCCTCTACGTCTGCGGCTCGATCTACGCCCCCGCCAAGAGGGGTGTCTATCCCGTAATTCTCTGCCCCGTAGGGCACTTCAACGAGGGTCGCTACCGGCAGGATCAGCAGCTGCGCATGGCCACCCTGGCCCGCATGGGGGCGATTGCCGTGGATTACGATCTCTTTGGTTATGCCGAGTCCGAATTGCAGGTCTCGACGGCTGCCCACCGCACCCCCTATGGCGGTACGATCCAGATCATGAACGGCATCTCGATCCTCGATTATATGGCTACGCGCTCGGATGTGGATATGAAGCGCGTCGGTGTGACGGGCGCTTCGGGCGGTGGCCAGCAGTCGGTCGTGCTGTCGGTTGTCGATGACCGCTTCACGGCACTCTGCCCCGTGGTGAGCCTCTCGTCGTGGTTCGACGGCGGATGCCCCTGCGAGAGCGGTATGCCCGTGACGATGGCTGCCGGTGGGACGTGCAATGCCGAGATGGCCGCCATCTTCGCTCCGCGTCCCCTGTGCGTCATTTCGGACGGCAAGGATTGGACGAAGAGCGTTCCCACGGTTGAATATCCCTACCTGGAAAAGGTTTATCGGTTGCTCGGTGCAAGCGATAAGCTCGAAAATATCCACCTCGCCACGGAGGGTCACGACTACGGCCCGTCGAAGCGTCAGGCTGCTTACGCCTTCTTCGGCAAGCACTTCGGCCTCGATTTATCGCAGATCGACGAGAGCAAGGTAACGGTTGTACCGGCCACTCAACTCAAATCGTTCGGTGCGAAGGGTGAATTGATGCCCGAACGAGCCATCCGCTCGGTCAATGAGCTGGCTCCCTACTTCGGGAAAGATCGCGTGCGGGCTGCGGCAGCCGACGAGTCGGTCTATCGCAAGGCACAGGAGATAGTGGCCAAGCTCAACCTTCAGAACGAGCGCACCATCGGCATCGCCACGACGGCCGTCTATAACCACCGTCGTGCCGTGCGCGATTGGCACAACACGCACCCCTACACGGTGATTCCCGAGATCGACCCCGCAACGGGCAAGAAGCTCTCGAAGATCGAGCGCGAAATGATGGCCGACCGCACGATTCCGGTCAAGGAGCGCAACCGTCTGATGAAGGATCTGAAGAGTGTGCTCACCGAGGAGCAGATCGAGCAGGTGCTCGACGAATACACCGTGGGCAAGGTCGCCTTTACGATGCAGGGCTACCGCTCGATTGTGCCCGACATGACGGCCGAGGATGAGCAGATTCTGCTCGGCCACCTCAAGCAGGCACGCAGCGAGGCGATCGACTGCAAGTCGATGAAGGCCATTTCGCAGGTCTTTGAGATCTACAAGACGAAGTGCGAACAGCACTTCAACGATACGGGTCGCCCGTGGCGTGCGATGTTCAAAGCCTACGTCGATAAGCGCAATGCCGAGAAGAAGGCCAAGAAGGACGACGAAAAGTATATTGCCCGCTCGGAGGAGATTGTGGCTGCGCTGGGACTCGACGAGAAGCGCGCTGCAGCCGTCACGGAGCTTGTCAAGGCTCACCGCACGGCCGTTGTCGAGTGGCACAACGCCCACCCCTACACCTCCTACCCCGAAACAGAGGACAAGACGGGTCGTAAGCTGAACGACGTGGAGCGCGAAATGCTCGCCGATCAGCAGATTCCCTCGACGGTGCGTAAAACGCTCCTCAAGGGGCTGAAGAAGCAGGGACTTACCGCCGAACAGCTTATCCGACTCTGGGACGGCTACACGATCGGCAAGGTCGATTTCACGATGAAGGGCTACTACGCCATCGTGCCCGACCTGACGGAGAAGGAGGCTGCGGTTTTGCGCCGCTACCTCGAGCAGGCTCGTGAGGAGGCACTCGAGTGCCGTCGCATGAAGGGCATTTCGCAGGTCTTCGAGGTCTATAAGACCAAATGCGAGCAGTACCTCAATGCCAACGGCCGCAATTGGAAGGCGCTCTTCAAGGCCTATGTTGATAAGCGCAACGCCGAGAAGGCCGCCCAAAAGGCACAACAAGCGAAACAATAATTCATTAACTAAATAAAACTTAAACACCATGAAAAAACTGATTGCAATTTTCAGCCTCCTGTTGTTGGCTGTCAGCTGTGCTCCGCAGGCCGAACAGGTTGAGAACACCCTGCCGTGGGACAATGGCAAGCTCGTTGTGTCGGAGAACGGCCGTTTC